>JBAZRQ010000132.1:0-6134 GCA_041662925.1 Nocardioides sp.
CCGCTGGTTGACTTTTCGGGTTCGGCTGCCGGACTGGGTGGCGGGACCTAGGTTCGAAGCAATCATCTTTGAGGACGCTTCATGACTGAAAACCCGGAGAGGCGCGCACAGGCAGATAGGGCCGAGCGCCGTGAACGCGCCATGCTCGAGGCGCTACAGGTTGAGGCCAGTCGGCAGGCCTCGGGCTCAAGATCGAGGAAAAAGGCACCCGAGACCCGCCAACCGCCTCCAGCTGGTTGGTACCCGCACCCCACGATGACCGACACCCAACGCTACTGGGATGGCCAGGCTTGGACGGAGCACATCGCCCCCGGCTTGCCTGCCTCGTCCGCCCCGCCTCGGTATGTGGCGGTCGTCGAGAAGGACCAGACGGGCCTGATCGTCGCCGGCCTGATCATGGCGCTCATCTTCCCCATTGGCGGGTTCATTGCCGGATGCGTGCTCCTTGGTCGGAAGCCCGGTGCTGGTGTGGCGTGCATGATTATCTCAGTCATCGCCATGTTCTATTGGTACGACTACTTCACGCCTGATGCTGTGATCATTCCTGACTATTACGGCGACTACTGAGCGCCGAGCATGGCGAACACAGAACACCCCCGGCAGCTTCGGCGCCGGGGGTGTTCTGTCGGTCTCAGGTGTAAAGGGCTTTACAGGTGGCCGTTCAGGTCGCGCTGTAGTCCACGTCCTTCTCTGCCAGGTCGGCCAGGTACTCCAGCGCCTTGATGAGGTCGCGGGTGTACGCGAGCGTCAGCCCGCCGTTGGCGACCTCGGGGTCGCCAACGCAGTTTGAGAGACAGTGAGGTTAGGCCCCAGGCTGCGCACCACTACTTCAGTGACCAGACGGTCGGCTCCGGAGACGCCTCGCTCTCGTACACGAGGTTCTGCAACCTGCTGGCGGACGAGAGGCCGAAGGTGATCCACCCAGTTACGCACGTGCCGGCTCGTGTCGTCCTGTTCCCGAACTGCGGGTATATCGGCTCGGGGTAGTCGATCGCACCACTGCCGTCGACTGCCGTGAATACTGCGCCCTGCCCGTCCTCGACCGTCCAAGCGCCCCAGCCCAACTTGATGGGTTCGTCGTCCCACGCTGCGTCCACGCAGGTCTTAACGCGCACAGCGGCCCATTGGTCGTCTCCGAAGGCCCGCAGAGTCTCCGCATCAATGGCGACCTTCCGCTCGAACTCCAGCGGTGTGATGGCGCCAAAGGCGACGGGTTGAGCCTTGCCAATAGATGCGTTCGTCACCGGATCGAGAGGAGCTGGGGTCGCCGTCACCGTCACGGTTTCACCGGGTGTCGTCACAGTGACCGTGGCTGACGGGGCCGACGAGGCGTCCCCCTCACCTGAGCATGCAGTCAGCGGCACGGCTAAGAGCAGGACGAGGACCGATGGGCGCATGGAAGCAGTGTGGAGGTCGCGAGGCGATCCCGCAGCGGCTCAGCGAGAAGAGGACCGCAAGGCTGGATCACCTGTTAGGGACCTAACACCTGAGACATCTGCCGTGCGCTCAGCCGCGCGTCGGTCGACAAGTTCGCGGGGGAGTGGGCAGGCCGGGCGGCAGAGAAGCACCGTCAGCTCACACGGGAGGAGCGGGTGCCCTTCACGGAGTGGGTGGGCGGCGCTGGTACCGGCGCGATCACGTCGAGATCGTGGCGGCGGCACGAGGTCTTCGGAAAGCGGTGATCTCGTGTCTGCCGATCGCGCGTTGACCCTGGGGACCACGCAAGAGAGTTAGGCCGACGTCACGGTGTGGGTCTCTGGTTTGCGGACGCACCCGGCTTCTGTGCCATAGGCACGAAACCAGCATCGTGGTCTCTGTGCCATCGCTACGATCGACTCCTGTGACCCCGAGGCGACGAACTGGCAGCGACTCGCGGTGCTGCGACCGCCAGAACGGGCCATTCAGCTGGCGGACATACATTGACGGGACGCATCCTTCGGTTCAGGCACTGGAGGCCTGGCTCTCATCGCTTCCGCTGTTCGCTCGACATCACGAGGAGGGCGAAATTGACGCTCTCTTCGAGGCGGCCGAGCTCGGTCAGCTCTACGACTCTGGCGACGTGCGCACGAAGATCAAGCCGATCCGCCTCGATCCGGAGATCTACGAGTTGCGTCGCACAGCGCTGAGTAAGGCGCTGCGCTTCTACCACGGGGAACCGAACGAGCTCCCATTGGACTTGGTTGCCGTCCACCGCCACATCAAGGACGACGAGCTTGGACAGCAAGCGGAGATCGAGTATGCGGCGGACCGCTACAACGCCGGACGCGCCTCCCGCTGGGAGTAAGGTTTAGCGGAAATGTTACAACCTCTGGGTTGTATGCGTATGCTCCACTCCATGTCCACCCCGTCCTCCGGAACGTCCAGTCCTGCGGTTGACACGACCCGAGTGCGAGCTCGGGCCAAGGTTCTTTCTCGCGCTGATCGCGAGATGAAAGACGAGCTGATCCAGGCTCGCATCAACCTTGGTCTGACCCAGACCGCCGTCGCCGAACTCCTTGGCCTATCACCGCAGGCCATCCAGAAGTTCGAGCGCTACGACAATGACCCCAAGCTGTCGACCCTCCGCCGCTACGCGAACGCAGTTGGCGTCATCGTCGAGCATCGCGTCACCCCCGACGTCGGCCAGTCCGTGGTCATGGCCGGCCGCAGCTCTTGGGAGAGCGGCACGCAGGTCCGGACGGTCGTGCATCAAGCGCTGGCGCCCGGCTACCGCCAGGGCGCCTGGTCTAACCGCAGCTCCTTCGCGATGGCTGCCTAGGTCGCTCCAATGGTGAACGAGTTGGAAGAGCGTGACCTCATCGCCGTCAAGGAGGTGATCGCCAGCGCTGAACTGGCATCGATCGACTACTACGACGTCTCGGCTAGCAGGCTCGACGACGAGAACCCGGATCACACTGGCGAGGACAATCTCACCATCTCCGTGCAGTACCGCAGCGTGGAGCAGGGGTTCGGCGTGCGGCTTCTCGCCGAAGTGGTTCTCCCGAATGGTCGGGCTCGCGCTTGTGTCGCCGGGGAGTATCTGCTCGCAGACGGCTTTGATGCCGATGAGCGCGCCTGTCAGATCTTCGTAAACGAGGTAGCTGTCATGACGGTCTACCCGTATCTGCGCGAAGCGATGGCAACGGCGACCTCTCGGGTCTTCGGAGAGCCTCTCCATCTGCCGATCGTTCAGCGCGGTGAGATTCGGGTCAATTTGGATGGGGACGATCCGGCGCACTAGTCCAGTCCGGGGGACCGCCTGCTGCGCACTCGCTGCCCTCGTCTCGATAGAGACAAGGGGCCGATCCGGCCTTAGGAGATGTGTTGGGATTCCCCCTTGAGCCGAAATTTTGACTCCGTCACCTGGGCACAGGGAAGTTCTCGTTCGTCAGCCCGCCCTTGGGCATCTGCAACTTCGTCCTGGTCGACCCGTCGCGGTGCGCGTTCCACGCCCGAATCGTGAGCGCCAAACCCTCGGTCTCGTTGATCCGCCCACCGCTGACGCGCAGCCTGGTCACACGGGTGCGGAGGACGGCGATCGGGTCAGTAGCCGCGAGCCCGTCGCCGTCTGCGAGACGCAGGAAGAACCACGTCGCAGCCTCCGCATCGAGCTGAGCAAAGAGGTAGTGGCACAGTCCGATCACGCTGGCCGGTAGACGCTCACGGGACGCCAGACGCGATGCCAGGTCTGCTGAGGCGCGGATCTCGGGGTGGCGCTGAAGGAAGTCGTCCATCTCGAGAGGCGTCGGCCTGATGGCTCCGGTGTTGGTGCGCATCCCGCGCTCCCACATCACGGCTCGGCGGGCGACCGCGGCAAGGGTGGAGGTGTTCTCCTCGCCGGATAGTTTGAGGGCGTCGGAGTAGGACCGTTTGGCGCCGGCATCGACGGTGGGCATCACGTCGTCACCGAGGCCGCGGATGACCACCATGGGGACCGTCGTCCCGGACTGCACAACGGCGTTGAGGCGGTGCTGGCCGTCGTAGAGCTGACCGGTGGCGGAGAACTTCACCGTCTCCCCGTTCAGCCTCCAGCGGCCGGCCTCCATGTCGCGGGCGTAGCCGTCGACCACCGCCTTGCGCAGGTTGCGGTTGTTCGGGTTGCGGCTGAGCCAGGTCTCGGCGAGTGCGGGGGAGACGTCGAGGATCTCGACGGTGGGCATCTTGTCGCTCTCGGCGACAGGTTCACGTGTGGGCATGGGATCTTCCGTTAAAAAGTGGTGGCGGTAGAAGCCCGAGTTGGGGCATCTAGCAGGAGGAAGAGTTGGTCGGAGCGACTTCTCCTTGCCCGCCATCACGGCGGGCAGCACGGTGGCGAACGTCCAGGCGGGAAGTTGTGGTTCATGAGGCCTCCGCGGCGGGCGTAGGGCGCCTGGCGTGCATGAGTGCGCGAGCTTGGGCTAGGGACGGGAAGTCGTGCTCGTCGGTGTGCCCATGAGAGCCGTAGCACCGGCCTCCGTCGCCCTGCTCGAGGCAGCGCCCCGGCTCGTTGCGGCCGCGGTAGAGATCGGCCAGACCGTCTCGGATGTGCTGCATCGCTGCGATGGCTCGGTCCAGGGCAGCCAGGTCTCCGGTTTGGCCGAGATCTCCGTATATGACGTCCATCTGTCCATCCACAGAGAGTCTGAATAGCAGCCGGCCCTCGTCAGAACCACCACCTGGGCAGTCGAGCAGCGAGGCGCTGTTCTCCCAGGTGACTTGGTGGAGATCGCTGAGGTTGAAGGTCAGGTCGTCGATGCGAATGCTCATGGCATGTCTCCGATCTCGATGAGCTGTTGAAGGACCCCGAGCAGTTGCTTCGCCTCGGGCAACGTCAGGCGCAGTTCGTTGTCGGTCTCCTCGGAGTGGATGAAGACCCTCGGGGTCGGGTCCAGAGGAAACCGCCGCAGATAGACGTTGAGCCAGGCCCGGTGCCACTCGCCGTCACCCATTCTTATCGGCTTGTGGTGGCTGAGCGGAACGACGTTGTAGGTCGACCAGCAAGACCGGTCGTCAGGGTGCTGAGCTGCGTGGGCAGCGGGGCCGTCCTCGCACCATGTAGCGCAGGGACGAAGCGGGATCGTCAGCTCGACGGAGATTGTCATCGACGGGCCTCCTCGACGGCCGAGAGGATCGCCAGCGCGAGCCTCTCGGCATCGTCTAGCCCGCAGGCGTCGCTGGACGCCGGCAGGTAAACCAGCGGCGGGTCGGTCGGGTCAAGCGTTCCGTCCGGGTAGGCGCAGGCCGAGTGCCGCACGCCCTCCGAGTCCGCAGCACTCCAGTGGAGGACCATGCCTTCCCAGTTGGGGAGATCTCGGATGTGCTCCTCCAGCGGTATGGCGCACCAGGATGGGCAGGCGATCACGGGCGTGACGCCGGGAGGTAGCGCGATGGTGGTCATCGGTGCGCCTCGATCCAGTCAGCGGCCCGCACCATGTCGGCCGCGATTCGGCGAAGCTCGTCGGGGTCCGAGACGTAGGCGGCGTCGTCGGCGCCGAAGTAGACAACGGCTTCGGTCGTGAAGCCGTCGCTTTGGGTGTGTGCAGCGCCGAACTCCGGGCCGTAGTGGACAGGTGGGAACCCGGGGCCCACCTTGTCGGCATCGTGGTCAGTGCGCTCGCACCATGGCGGGCACGTGATGGCTTGCGTGGCGGTGCTGGATGATGTGGTCATGGTTCTGCGTCCTCCTAGGGATGCGGTTCCTCGGCCTCGATCGGTGCTCGGCCACCGGCCGGGGCCACTTCTGTTTCGAGTGTGAACTGGGCCGCCGACAGTGAGGCGTGGACGCGAACCGAGGCAGCCGCGCCGCGGTCGCGCAGCCAGTTGCTGGACAGCAGGTATCGGGCGCGCTGGTCGTTGTCGGAGAACGTCTCCATGAGGTCAAGCAGGTCACGGAGCGCGTCGACGTCCGTCTGGTCAGGACCGCTGCCCTGGTCGGCGTTGTCGAAGCGAGCATGGGCGAGAAGCGCGCGAATCGCCGGAGCCTCGTCGGCGGGAAGTGCGCCGATACGTGCGTGGTGGTCCAGCAGTTGGAGCGCTTCGGTGAGCGTCGGTGTCGTCGCTCTTCGTGGGGCTGCGGTGGTGCTCATTCGGGTCTCCTAGTCCCGGAGCCCTATCGCACACAGATCGCACACGACCTGAAATTGAAAGAGCCCCTGATCTGCGTTTCCGCAGTTCAG
>JBAZRQ010000133.1:0-6115 GCA_041662925.1 Nocardioides sp.
GTAGCGGCCGAGCGGCACTTGCGTCTTGATCGCTGCCCGCTGCTCGTCGGTGAGTACGTCGGTCATGTCGGTCTCGACGAAGCCCGGGGCCACGACGTTGGCCGTGATCGAGCGGGACCCGAGCTCGCGGGCCAGCGACCGGGCCATGCCCACGAGGCCGGCCTTGGACGCGGCGTAGTTGACCTGGCCCGCTGAGCCGAGCAGGCCCACGACCGAGGAGATGAAGATGATCCGGCCCTTGCGCTGGCGCAGCATGCCCTTGGCGGCGCGCTTGGCCAGCCGGAACGAGCCGGTCAGGTTGGTGTCGATCACCCGGGACCAGTCGTCCTCGGACATCCGCAGCACCAGCGTGTCGGCGGTGATGCCGGCGTTGGCGACGAGCACCTCCACCGGTCCGTGCGCCTCCTCGACGGTGGCGAAGGCCGCCTCGACCGCGGCGGAGTCGGTCACGTCGCAGCGCACGTCGAGGGCACCGTCGGGGGCGCCGCCGTTGCGGGTCGTGACCGCGACCAGGTCACCCTGGGCGAGGAACGCCTCGGCGATGGCACGGCCGATGCCGCGGTTGCCACCGGTGACCAGGACCGACCGGGGCTTGTAGGGGGTCTCGTCGCTCACGTTCAACGACGCTAGCGATTACCCATAGGTAGCCCTAAACGACCCTCGCCACTAGGGACGGGCTTGCCGCTCAGTCGTCCTCGAGCCGGAAGCCGACCTTGAGGCCCACCTGGAAGTGCTCGACGGTGCCGTCCTTGACCTGGCCGCGGACCTGGGTGACCTCGAACCAGTCGAGGTGGCGCAGGGTCTTCGCGGCCCGCTCGACCCCGTTGCGGATCGCTGCGTCCATACCGTCGGGCGACGTGCCGACGATCTCCGTGACGCGGTAGGTGCGGTTGGTCATGGTGCCTCCGGGAAGTGGTGCCACCTGGTCGATGGCGGGCTCGATCGCCGTGATGTCGGCGGACTCAGGAGGCTACCGCGCCCGGCGTACGATGGGGCGCATGGCTCGGGAGCGCAGGGAGCAGGGAGATGCGGTCCGCATCACCACGGCCGCCACGAGCCGCAACGAGGACATCGCCGCCCGGCAGAAGCGCTACCTCTGGTCCATGAGCCTGCGCTCGGCCTGCTTCGTCGGCGCGGTCGGCGCTGCCCTGGCCGGGCTCGACTGGCTGTGGCCGATCCTGATCGCGGGCGCGATCGTGCTGCCCTACATCGCCGTCGTCCTGGCCAACGCCGCCACCACCCGCACCGACGCGTTCCAGCTGCCCGGTGGCGCGGCCGCCCACCCGGAGCTCAGCACCGGCCCGGGTCCGCGAGACTGACCCGGTGACCCCTGAACCCGCGGACCTCGACCGCTGCTCGGCCAAGGGCTGCCAGTCCCCCGCGACCTGGCAGCTGCTGTGGAACAACCCCAAGCTGCACACGCCCGAGCGCCGCAAGATCTGGCTCGCCTGTGACGAGCACAAGGACTCGCTCTCGGACTTCCTGACCGCGCGTCAGTTCCTCAAGGACGTGCAGCCGCACCCGTCGGACCCGGAGCCGGCGTCAACCACCGATCGCTGACATCGGCCGGTCCGGCTGCAGGAAGCCCGGGTCGTCGATGCCGTGACCGGCGAGCTTGCCGGCGACCGCGGTGACCCAGCGCTGTGCGATGTCGGCGTCGGAGACGCCGCTGCGCAGGGCCCCACGCAGGTCAGACTCGTCCCGCGCGAACAGGCAGTTGCGGACCTGGCCGTCGGCGGTGAGCCGCACCCGGTCGCAGTCGCCGCAGAACGGTCGGGTCACCGAGGCGATCACGCCGACCGTGGCCGGGCCGCCGTCGACGAGGAACCGCTCGGCCGGGGCGCTGCCGCGTGGCTCCACCGCCGGTGAGAGGTCGAACTCGGTCGCCAGGTGGGCGAAGATCTCGTCGGCGGTCACCATGTTGTCGCGCTGCCAGCCGTGCTGGGCGTCGAGCGGCATCTGCTCGATGAACCGCAGCTCGTAGCCGCGGTCGAGGCACCAGCGCAGCAGCTCGGGCGCCTGGTCGTCGTTGACGCCGCGCATGAGCACCGCGTTGACCTTCACCGGGCCCAGACCGGCAGACTCGGCGGCGGCGAGACCGGCCACCACGTCGTCGAGGCGGGCCCGGCGGGTGATCGCAGCGAAGGTGTCGGCGCGCACGGTGTCGAGGCTGACGTTGACCCGGTTGAGGCCGGCGTCGGCCAGGGGCTGGGCGGTCCGGGCGAGGCCGAGGGCGTTGGTGGTCATCGACAGGTCGACCTCTGCGGAGACCTCGCGGACCTGACGCACGATGTCGACCAGGCCGCGGCGCACGAGCGGCTCGCCGCCGGTGAACCGGATCTCCTCGATGCCGAGGCGCTCCACGCCGATCCGGATCAGCCGGACCAGCTCGTCATCGGTCAGCTGCTGCTCGTCCGGCATCCAGTCGAGACCCTCGGCGGGCATGCAGTAGGTGCACCGCAGGTTGCACTTGTCGGTCAGGGAGACGCGCAGATCCGTCGCCACGCGGCCGTACCTGTCGCCGAGTCTCAGGACCTCCATCCGGGCAGTCTATGGGCCGGACCTAAACTCGCTCGGGTGCGCTCGTTCCGGTTCCTGCTCAGCAGACGATGGGGGCTGTTCGCGCTCGCCATCATCGTGGTCGCCGGTGCGACCTGGTGGCTGGGTCAGTGGCAGTTCGACCGGCTCGCGGACCGCAAGGAGCGCAACGAGGTCGTCCGCGCCAACGAGGACGGCGACCCTGTGCTCGTCGAGGGGCTGCTCACACCGGGACAAGCCATCGCCGACGAGCAGGAGTGGCTGATCGTCGAGGCGACCGGCACCTACGCCCCCGACGACACCGTGATCGTCCGCTACCGCACCCGCGACGGGGTGTCGGGCGTCGACGTCGTGGTCCCGCTCGTGACCGGCTCTGGCACTGCCGTGATCGTCGACCGCGGCTGGATGCCCACCGACAGCCAGGGCGCCGAGGTGCTCGCGGACGTGCCGGCTCCCCCGAGCGGCCAGGTCACGATCACCGGGTGGCTGCGCGGGAACGGCACCGGTGACTCCACCGCAGTGGACAGCGGCTCGACGCGCGCGATCAGCAGCACCGCGATCGGCGAGGCCCTGGGCCGCGAGGTCTACGGCGGCTTCGTCGAGCTGCGCTCCGAGGATCCGCCCGCCGCGACGCCACTGGAGCAGGTCGAGCTCCCCGAGCTCGACAACGGGCCGCACTTCTTCTACGGCCTGCAGTGGTGGTTCTTCGGCGTGCTCGCGGTCTTCGGCTTCTTCTACCTGATGTACGACGAGTGGCGCACGGCGCGGGGCGGCGGGCGGCCGGAGCGGGGGGCCAAGGCACCGAAGGCGCCCAAGGCCAAGAAGGCCCGCCAGAGCAACCACCCCTACGTGCGCGCCCAACGTGAGCAGGAAGCCCGCGAGGCCGCCGAGCGCGAGGCTCAGAGCACGGGCAGCACGCCCAGCACGCCTGGCTAGGCCGGGACGTCGCTCGGCGCGACGTCGTGACGGAACTGGGTGCGGTAGAGGTCGGCGTAGAGCCCGCCCTGGGCGAGCAGCTCGGTGTGGGTGCCGAACTCGACGATCCGGCCCTGGTCGAGCACCAGGATCTGGTCGGCGTTGCGGACCGTGGACAGGCGGTGCGCGATGACCAGCGACGTGCGGCCCTCGAGCGCGGCGTCGAGTGCGCGCTGCACCGCGGCCTCCGACTCGCTGTCGAGGTGGGCCGTCGCCTCGTCGAGGACGACGATCGAGGGCGCCTTGAGCAGCAGCCGGCCGATCGCGAGCCGTTGCCGCTCGCCGCCGGAGAGCCGGTAGCCGCGGTCGCCGACCACCGTGTCCAGCCCGTCGGGCAGGCTCCGGACCAGGGTGGCGATCTGCGCCGCCTCGAGCGCCGACCAGATCTCGTCGTCGGTCGCTCCGGGCTTGGCGTAGAGCAGGTTGGCCCGGATCGTGTCGTGGAACATGTGGGCGTCCTGGGTGACGTAGCCGACGACGTCCTCGAGCGACTCCAGCGTCACGTCACGTACGTCGTGACCGCCGACGCGCACCGCGCCCGCACCGACGTCGTAGAGCCGGGCGACCAGGTGGGTCATCGTCGTCTTGCCGGCGCCGGACGGGCCGACCAGGGCGATCATCTGCCCCGCCTCGGCGACGAAGCCGACGTCGGTGAGCACCTGCTGGTTGTCACGGGACTCGAGCCGGGCCACGGACTCCAGCGAGCCCAGGGAGATCTCCTCGGCCTTGGGATAGGTGAACGAGACGTGCTCGAACTCCAGGCGCCCGGCGTCGCGCGGCAGCACGATCGCGCCGTGCTTCTGCTGGATCGAGGACGGCAGGTCGAGCACCTCGAAGACCCGCTCGAAGCTGACCAGCGCCGTCATCACGTCGATCCGGACGTTGGAGAGCCCCTGGAGCGGGCCGAGCAGGCGCAGCAGGAGGGTGGCCAGGGCCAGCAGGGTGCCGACGGTGAGCGTGTCGTCGATGGCCAGGCTGCCGCCGACGCCGTAGACGACGGCGGTGGCGAGGGCCGGGACCAGCATCATCGAGGCACCGAAGATCCTGGTGATCAACGAGATCCGGATGCCGAGGTCGCGCACGTTGGCGGCCTTGGACTCGAAGAGGGCGTCCTCGTCGGCGCGCCGGCCGAAAAGCTTGAGCAGCATCGCGCCGCCGACGTTGAACCGCTCGGTCATCACGTTGCCGAGGTCGGCGTTGCCGTCCATCTGGCGGCGGGTGAGCCCGGCGAGGCGGCCACCGACCCAGCGGGAGACGAAGAACAGCACCGGGAACAGCACCAGGCACAGCAGGGTGACCTGCCAGCTCAGGAGGAGCATGGCGATGCCGACCACGACGACCGAGATGCCGTTGGAGACGGTGCTGGAGAGGGTCGAGGTGAAGGCCCGCTGGGCGCCGATCACGTCGTTGTTGAGGCGGGAGACCAGCGCTCCGGTCTGGGTGCGGGTGAAGAACGCGAGCGACTGCCGCTGGACGTGGGCGAAGACCTGGGTGCGCAGGTCGTAGATCAGGCCCTCCCCGATCCGGGACGAGAGCCAGCCGCTGACCACCGCCACGAGCGCCGTGAAGATCGCGACGCCAGCCATCGCCAGCGCGATCACCGTCACCAGGGACCGGTCGCCGGCCAGGATGCCGTCGTCGACGATCTTCAGCACCAGCAGCGGCATCACCACGACCATGGCCGCGTCGACGACCGTGAGGGCAAGGAACGCGCTGATCAGACGCCGGTGGGGCCGGGCGTAGCCGAACACCCGGCGTACGGTCTGGCCCTCGATCCGGTTGTTGACCACGCTGCGGTCGGAGCGCAGGGAGCGCCACATCGCGCCGTTGGCGTGCATGCCGGACATCGCTACTCCTCCTCCCCCGGCGCTGACGTCATGTCAGGTGGCCAGGAGCTTCGCGACCTCGCGGAACCTGCGCACCTGGGCAACTCGTTCCAGGCGGCGCTGCTCCTCGAGGCTGCGCTGCGCTGCTCCGAGGAGCAGCGCCTTGGTCTCGGAGACCGCACCCGGGAGGGCGGCGGTCAGGGCGGCGACGAGATCGACGACGGTCGCGTCCAGCTCGTCGGCTGGTACGGCGGTCAGGGCCAGGCCGATGTCGACGGCCTCGGCGGCCCCCACCGTCCGAGCAGTGGCGCAGATCTCGAGTGCCCGTGCGTAGCCAACGCTCTCGACGAGCGGTTTTGTTCCCGTCAGGTCGGGGACCAGCCCCAGCGCCGACTCCTTCATGCACAGCAGCGCGTCGTCGGCGAGGACCCGCAGGTCGCACGAGAGCGCCAGCTGGAAGCCGGCACCGACGGCGTGGCCGCGCACCGCGGCGATCGAGATGAAGCGCGGGTCGCGCAGGAACGTGAAGCCGCGCTGGTAGACCTCGATCGTGTCCGCCATCGCCTCGTCGCTCATCGCGAACAGCGCCCCGACCGACTCCACGCCCTCCGGAGCCGTGGACGGGTCCATGAGCGTGCGGTCGAGCCCCGCGGAGAAGCTCTGCCCGGCGCCCGTGACCACGACGACCCGGACGCTCTCGGGAAGCTCGTCGCCGATCCGGCCCAGGGCGCGCCACATCGCGGGCGTCTGGGCGTTGCGTACGTCGGGCCGGTCGA
>JBAZRQ010000134.1:0-6109 GCA_041662925.1 Nocardioides sp.
CGGCAGCGGCATCGACCCGCGTCACCTGACCCGGGCCACCGGGGTGCCCGTCATCGCCGAGATGGCCGACCAGCGCGGGCTCGCCGAGGCGATCGACCTCGGGCTCGGGCCGGTGCGCTCGCCGCGTGGGCAGCTCGGCCGCGCCGCTGCCGACGTACTCCAGCGGGTGAGCGTGATGGGCCACGCCGCGTGACCCTCACCGGGGCCGCGGCGGTCGAGCTGGTCCGCGACCGGCTCGCCCGCGAGCCCGGCGAGCTCACCCCGCACCGGGTGGCCGAGGCGCTGCGGGCGACCGGCCGCCCCGTGGGCGACGCCGATGTGCTCCAGGTCTTCGAGACGCTGCGTCGCGACGTGGTCGGCGCCGGGCCGCTCGAGCCGCTGCTGCGCCTGCCCGGCGTCACCGACGTGCTCGTCAACGGCGCCGGGCAGGTCTTCGTCGACCGCGGCGGAGGGCTCGAGCCCAGCGACGTGCGCTTCCCCGACGACGACGCCGTACGCCGTCTCGCGCAGCGCCTCGCCGCGGCGGGCGGGCGCCGGCTCGACGACGCGACCCCCTACGTCGACCTGCGGCTGGCCGACGGCACCCGCTTCCACGCCGTGCTGTCGCCGGTCGCCCGCCCCGGCACCCTGATCTCGCTGCGGGTCCCGCGCCGGCAGGTGTTCACGGTCGAGGAGCTGACCGTGGGCGGCTTCCTCACCGAGCAGGCGGCGCGGCTGCTGCGCTCGGTCGTCTCGTCGCGGCTGGCGTTCCTGGTCAGCGGCGGCACCGGCTCGGGCAAGACCACGCTGCTGGCCGCCCTGCTGTCGCTGGTGCCGCCCGGCGAGCGGCTGGTCCTCGTCGAGGACTCCTCCGAGCTGCGGCCCGACCACCCGCACCTGGTCGCGCTGGAGGCCCGGCCCGCCAACGTGGAGGGCTCGGGCGAGATCGACCTGCGCACGCTGGTGCGCCAGGCGCTGCGGATGAGGCCGGACCGGCTGGTGGTCGGCGAGGTCCGTGGCAGCGAGGTGGTCGACCTGCTCGCCGCGATGAACACCGGCCACGAGGGTGGCTGCGGCACGCTCCACGCCAACTCCGCGCTCGACGTACCGTCCCGGGTCGAGGCGCTCGCCCTCGCCGCCGGCCTGGGCCGGGCGGCCGCCCACAGCCAGCTCGCCTCGGCCGTCGACGTGGTGCTCCACCTCGCGCGTGGCCGCGACGGGCGACGACGGCTCGCGCAGGTCGCGGTCCCGGTCCGCGAGGCGTCGGGCCTGGTGATGATGGTGCCCGCGGTCGAGGTCGACGCCGGTGGCACGGCGCGGGCCGGCCCGGCCGAGGGTCGGCTCGCCGACCTGCTGGAGGCCCGGTCCTGATGATCGCGGTGGCGGTGGCCGCCTCCGTGCTGGCGGCGTGGCTGCTGCTGCCTTCCCGGCCGCCGTCCCCGGTCGCTCCGGGTCCGGGTGGGCCGGAGGCGCGGCCCGGGCGGTGGGTCTGGTGGGCGGGGCCGGCGGTGGTGCTGCTGTTCCCGCTGGTGCCGCTGCGCGCGCTGGCGCTGGCCGCGGTGACGGTCGTCGCCGGGTTGGCGGGGGTGGCGCTGCTGCGGGCCAGGAGTGCCCGGCTCGCCGCCCGCGCGACGTCGGCGCGGGTGCTCGAGCTGTGCGAGCAGCTGTCGGCCGACCTGGGTGCCGGCCAGCCGCCCGGCACCGCCCTGCAGCGTGCGGCTGTCACGTGGCCCGCCCTCGCGCCCGCGGCCGAGGCCCAGCGGATCGGCTCCGACGTCCCCGGTGCCCTGCGCGACGCGGCGCGGCAGCCCGGCGCCGACGACCTGCGGCTGGTCGCGGCCGCCTGGCAGCTCACCTACCGCACCGGCGCCGGGCTCGCCGACGCGGTCGACCGCGTCGCCCGCGGGCTGCGCGAGGCCCACGCGACCCGCCGGGTCGTCGACGGAGAGCTGGCCTCCGCCCGGGCGACCGCCCGGCTGGTCGCCTGCCTGCCGCTGCTCGCCCTGGCGATGGGCTCCGGGACCGGCGGTGACCCGTGGGGTTTCCTGCTCGGCCACCCGGTCGGGCTGGCCTGCCTGGGGGCGGGCTTGCTGTTCGGCTTCGCCGGGCTCTGGTGGATCGAGGCGCTCGCCCGCGGGGTGGAGCGGACGTGACGACCTGGGTCGCGGTGCTCGCCGGTACGGCGGTGCTGCTCGCCTGGCCGCCCGTCCCGGTGCCGCGAGCGCCGACACCGACAGCGACGGGACCGACAGCGACGGGGCCGGTCGCCGGCGACGGCGTCGACAAGGTGCCGCGCACCCGGCTGCTGCTGTGCCTGATGGCCGGGGTCGGCGCGGCGCTCTTCGTCGGCGGGCCCGGCGGTCCGGCCGCGGGCGTGGTCGCCGCGGTCGCGGCCTGGGTGGTGCTCGGCCGCAGCGAGCCGGCCGCCGTACGACGTGAGCGCGAGGCGGTCCAGCACGAGCTGCCCCACGTCGTGACCCTGCTCGCCGCCGCCCTGCGGGCCGGCGTGGCCCCGGCCGAGGCGGCCCGTCTGGTCTGCCGGGCGCTGCCGGGTCCCGCCACCCGCCGCCTCGAGCGCACCGTGGCCCACCTCGAGCTCGGCGCCGACCCGGGGCAGGTCTGGGACCGGCTCGCCCACGAGCCCGGTCTCGCGCCGCTGGGCCGGGCGCTCGCCCGCTCGCAGGCCACCGGCGCCTCGGTGGTCGCCGCGGTCGACCGGCTCTCCGACGAGCTCGCCCGTGAGGCCCGCGGGCAGGTCGAGGACCGCGCCCGCGCGGTCGGGGTCAAGGCCGCGGTCCCGCTCGGGCTCTGTCTGCTGCCGGCGTTCGTGCTGATCGGCATCGTGCCGCTGGTCGCGGGCCTGCTGACCACGTTGGCCTGGTGAACGTGACGGTGCCGGGGCGGCCAGCAGTCGTCCACAGCCGGGCCTGGGAACCGGTCGCCGCACAGTTTCGCCGCAGACACTCGCGGATGTCGGGGCGCTCCCGAATCCTCGTGGCGACCGGCCGCGAGCCCGTGGCCACCAGACGAAGGAGACCGCCCATGACCGACACCACCACCCTGGCGCCGACCCGCCGCCCTCGCGACGAGCGCGGCATCACGACGGCGGAGTACGCCGTCGGCACGGCCGCGGGTGCCGGCCTCGCCGGCCTGCTCTACAAGCTGCTGACCGGTGGCTTCGGCGACAAGCTGCTCAAGACCCTGTTCGACCACGTGCTGGGTCTGCTGGGCATCGGGTGACTCCCCGGCCCTGGGGGCGACGCGGCGAGCGCGGCGCCGTGACCGCCGAGCTGGCGCTCACGCTGCCGATGCTCGTCGCCGTGACGATCGGCCTGGTCTGGCTGCTCTCGGTCGGCGCCGCCCAGGTCCGGGTGGTCGACGCCGCGCGGGAGACGGCGCGGGCGGTCGCCCGCGGCGACAGCGCGGCCGAGGCGGTGGCCCGCGGCCAGCAGGTGGCGCCGCCGGGCAGCACGGTCACGGTGTCCACCCAGGACGGCCGGGTCGTCGCGGTCGCCTCGGGGCAGGTGCGCGGCCCGGGCGGGCTGTTCGGCTTCCTGCCCGGGGTCGAGGTCCGGGCCGAGGCCGTGACCCTCGACGAGGACGAGGTGGGCCGGTGAGGCGGAGCCGCGACGAGCGGGGCGGTGCCACGGTGTTCGCCGTGGCCTGCCTGGCCGTGATGCTGCTCGTGGGCGCCGCCCTGGGTGTGGTGGCCGCGATGGTGGCGGCGCACCGGACCGCACAGTCGGCCGCCGACCTGGCCGCGCTGTCCGGAGCAGCCGAGCTCGGCCGGGGGCGGGACCCGTGCTCGGCGGTCGCCGTGGTGGCCGAGGCCAACGGCGCGTCCGTCACCGGGTGCTCGGTCTCCGGGCGCGACGTGGTGGTGGCGGTCGAGGTGGCCGGACCGCACTGGCTCGGCCAGGTCGCCGACCTCGGGGCCGCCGCGCGCGCCGGCCCGGCCTGACCTCGGGGGGCAGGGCGTCAGAGGTGCGGGTGGTCCTTGTCCTCGTCGTCGAGGTCACGACGACGCTCGGCCTCGGCCCGGTCCAGCTTCGCGGACAGCTCGGTGAGCTTGTTGTTCTCGCGGCGCTGGGCCAGCTGGCGCTTGGCGCCGAACTTGGTGATCGACAGACCCCACAGGACGGCGATGCCGGAGCCCACGCCCAGCAGGAACAGGGTGAGCGCCCCGACCTCGGTGCCAAGGAGCTCGAGCTTGCCGGTGTCGGTCAGCTCGGCGGTGAGCACGGCAGCAGCGATGAGCACGCCGCCGCCGCCGATCAGCAGAAGGCCCAGGATCAACATGAGGCTGAGGCTACTCGTCGTGGGTCGCTCGTGGTGGCGTGGCTTCCCGGCAGTCCGGCCTGGCTCAGGCGCCGGCGAGGAGCACGTCGAGCAGCCGGGCCGCGCCCAGCTTGTCGAGGGGGTGGTTCTGGTTGCCGCACTTGGGCGACTGGATGCACGACGGGCACCCGTCGGCGCAGGTGCACGACGCGATCGTGTCCCGGGTGGCGCTCAGCCAGTCGCGGGCCGCCTCGAAGCCGCGCTCCGAGAAGCCGGCGCCGCCGGGGTGGCCGTCGTAGACGAAGACGGTGAGCCGCCCGGTGTCGCCGTGGAGCGCGGTCGAGACGCCGCCGATGTCCCAGCGGTCGCAGGTCGCGAACAGCGGGAGCAGGCCGATCGAGCAGTGCTCGGCGGCGTGGGCGGCGCCGGGCAGGTCGGCCGTGGCGAGACCGGCATCGGTGAGGACGTCGTCGGGAACGCTCCACCAGACGGCGGTGGTGCGCAGCGCGCGCACCGGCAGGTCGAGCAGCTCCTCGCCGATCACCTCGCCGCTGGGGCGGCGGCGCTTGAGGAACGACACGACCTGGTGGGAGACGTCGACCTCACCCAGCGAGAGGCGCGAGCGCCCCCACTCCTGGTGGAGACGCTCCTCCACGATGGTGATGTCGGTGACCTCCCGCGCCGAGGTGGAGTAGTCGGGCTCGGCCCGGCTCATCACCGCCACGTGCTCGTCGAGGTCGAGGGTCTCGACCAGCCAGGTCTCGCCGCGGTGCACGTAGACCGCGCCCTCGTGGGCGGTGCCGTGGGCCCGGCCGCCGTCGACGGTGCCGACGACGCGTCCGGTGTCGGCCTCGATCAGCTGGATGGGGGAGCCCCCGGCCGAGCGGATGTCGGCCAGGTCGGCGGCGCGGCGCCGGTCGGTCCAGAACCAGCCACGCGGCCGGCGCCTCAGCAGGCCGGCCTCGACCAGACCGGCGACGACCGCGGGCGCCGCATCGCCGAAGAGGGCGAGGTCGTCGTCGGCCAGCGGGATCTCCTGCGCCGCGGCGCACAGGTGCGGGCCGAGCACGTAGGGGTTGTCCGGGTCGAAGACCGTGGCCTCCACCGGCCGGCCGAACAGCGCGTCGGGGTGGTGCACCAGGTAGGTGTCGAGCGGGTCGTCGCGCGCCACCATCAGCCCGAGGGCGTCCTGTGCGTCGCGGCCCGCGCGGCCGACCTGTTGCCAGAGGGCGGCGCGGGTGCCGGGGAAGCCGGCCATGATCACCGCGTCGAGGCCACTGACGTCGATGCCGAGCTCGAGGGCGTTGGTCGCCGCGAGCCCGACCAGGCTGCCGTCGCGCAGCGCCTGCTCGATCGCCCGCCGCTCCTCGGGGAGGTAGCCGCCGCGGTAGGCCGCGACCCGCCCCGGGAGGGAGGGGTCGACCTCGGCGAGCAGCTCGGCGGCGGTGAGCGCGACCTGCTCGGCCCCGCGCCGCGAGCGCACGAAGGCGAGGGTGCGCACCCCCTCGGCCACCAGGTCGGCCAGGAGGTCGGCGCTCTCGGAGGAGGCGGCGCGGCGCACCGGGGCTCCGTTTTCCCCGGCGTAGGAGGTGAACGGCGGCTCCCACAGGGCGAGCGTCACCTGACCCCGCGGGGAGGCGTCGTCGGTGACGGCGCGCACCGGGAGCCCGGTGAGGCGGCCGGCCGCGGTCTCGGGCTCGGCCACCGTCGCCGAGGCGAGCACGAACGTCGGGTGGGCGCCGTAGTGGGCGCAGATGCGCCGCAGCCGCCGCAGCACCTGGCTGACATGGGCGCCGAAGACCCCGCGGTAGTGGTGGCACTCGTCGACGACGACGTAGCTCAGCGACCCGAG
>JBAZRQ010000135.1:0-6106 GCA_041662925.1 Nocardioides sp.
GCCGCCAAGCGCGAGGCACTGTCGGCGTTCGGCGACGACACCATCCTGGTCGAGAAGTACGTCGAGCACGGTCGCCACATCGAGGTCCAGGTGCTCGCCGACGCCCACGGCAACGTGGTCCACCTCTTCGAGCGCGACTGCTCGACCCAGCGCCGCCACCAGAAGGTGCTCGAGGAGGCCCCCGCGCCCACGATCACGCCCGAGGTGCGCGCCCTGGTGACGACCTCGGCCGTGGCCCTGGCCAAGCATGTCGGCTACGAGAACGCCGGCACCGTCGAGTTCCTGCTCGACAGTGACACCGGTGAGGCCTACTTCCTCGAGATGAACACCCGCCTCCAGGTCGAGCACCCCGTCACCGAGATGGTCACCGGAGTCGACCTGGTCGAGCTCCAGCTGCGCGTGGCCGCCGGGGAGCCACTGGCGCTCACCCAGGACGACCTCACCCTCACCGGCCACGCGATCGAGGCGCGGGTCTACGCCGAGGACTCCTTCGGAGGGTTCCTGCCCCAGGCCGGGACGGCGTCCATCGTGCGCTGGCCCCGGGGCAAGGGCGTCCGGGTCGACCACGCCCTGGAGGGCGGCCAGGTCGTCAGCACGTCGTACGACCCGATGCTCGGCAAGGTGATCGCGCACGGGCCCGACCGCGAGAGCGCCCGGCTCGCACTGCTCGCCGCGCTCGACGACACCGCGGTGCTCGGGCTGACCACCAACACCGGCTTCCTGCGGGCGTTGGTCGCGAGCGACGACTTCCGCGACGCGACCATCGACACCGCCTGGCTCGACAGCGCGGAGGTCCCAGCGCCCGACGGCGACGTGCCGCGCGCGATGGCCGCCTGGGTCTCGGCGATGCTCTCGGCGTCCGACAGCGTCAGGCAGGGTGGCCACCCGTTCCAGGCCGACGGCTTCCGGATCGGGGCGAGCCCCGCGCCGACGCTGGTCGACCTCGACCGGCTGGTCGTGGTCGACCGGTCCGCGGGCGCCGTCGACGGGGTCCCGTTCGTGATGGTGAGCGCGGCCGACCACGTCCTGGACGCGATCGTCGACGGGCACCGGGTGCGGGCGGTCGTCAACGTGCAGCCCGACATCGTCGAGGTCTCGTTCCGCGGCCAGCGCCACGTGCTGACCCCGCCCGACCGCTTCGCCGACGCGGTCGACGCCGGCGACGGCATCCTGCTCGCCCCGATGCCCGGCACCGTCCTCGACGTCCGGGTGGCCGCGGGCCAGCGGGTGGACGAGGGCGACGTGCTCGGCATGATGGAGGCCATGAAGATGGAGCTGACCCTCAAGGCGCCCTTCGCCGGGACCGTCACGGCGATCGGCGCGGCCGCCGGGCAGCAGGTCCCACTGGGCGCCCGGCTGTTCGTGGTGGAGATGGACGAGTCGTGACGCTCCCCGACCGGGTCACGATCTACGAGGTCGGCCCACGCGACGGGCTGCAGAACGAGAAGGGCCTGGTCCCGACCGAGGCCAAGGCCGAGTTCGTACGCCGCCTGCTCGCCGCCGGGCTGCCGGTCGTCGAGGCCACCAGCTTCGTCCACCCCACGTGGGTGCCGCAGCTCGCCGACGCCGCCGAGCTGATGACCATGCTCGGCGACGAGGGCCGCGACCTGCCGGTGCTGGTGCCCAACGAGCGCGGCCTCGACCGGGCGCTCGAGCTCGGCCTGCGCCACGTCGCGATCTTCGGCTCGGCCACCGAGACGTTCGCGCAGAAGAACCTCAACCGCAGCCTCGACGAGCAGTTCGCGATGTTCGAGCCGACCGTGCGCCGCGCCCGCGAGGCCGGGCTCGACGTCCGCGCCTACGTCTCCATGTGCTTCGGCGACCCGTGGGAGGGCGCGGTGCCGGTGGAGCAGGTGGTCGGCGTCGGCAAGCGGCTCTTCGACCTTGGCGCCAGCCAGCTCAGCCTCGGCGACACCATCGGCGTGGGCACCGCCAACCAGGTGACCGCACTGGTCGGGGCCTTCGTCGCGGCCGGGATGACCACCGACCAGCTGGCGCTGCACTTCCACGACACCTACGGTCAGGCGCTCGCCAACGCCTACGCCGGGCTCCAGGCCGGCATCACGACGTACGACGCCAGCGCGGGCGGGCTGGGCGGCTGCCCCTACGCCAAGAGCGCCACGGGCAACCTCGCCACCGAGGACCTCGTCTGGCTGCTCACCGGGCTCGGCATCGAGCACGGCGTCGACCTCGCCCGGCTGGTCGCGACCAGCGCGTGGATGGCGGGGGTGCTCGGCCGGCCGAGTCCCTCGGCGGTGGTGCGGGCGCTGGCGCCCGGTGCGGCAGAATCACCCGCGTGAGTCACCAGCGCCGCGTCTACCTGCACGTCGGCGCACCCAAGACCGGCACGACGTACCTCCAGGACCGGCTCACCCTCAACGCGCGGTCGCTCGCAGACCACGACGTGCACTTCCCGTCGCGCTCGCCGATGGTGAGCCCCGGGCTGTTCCACTTCCGGGCCGCGCTCGACCTGCTCGAGCAGGACTGGGGCGGGCCGGCCGGCCACGCCAAGGGCAGCTGGGAGTCGCTGATGCGGCGCACCCGCCGCAAGAGCGGCACGGTCGTGATCAGCCACGAGATCCTGGCACCGGCCAACGCCGACGCGATCGTGCGCGCCAAGCGCGACCTCGCCGACAGCGAGGTGCACATCGTCTACAGCGCCCGCGACCTCGCCCGGCAGATCCCGGCGGCCTGGCAGGAGAGCATCAAGCAGGGCCGCAAGTGGAGCTACCGCCGCTTCCTCTCCCGCGTCGAGCACGGCAAGCCGTGGTTCTACCGCGCCTTCGACCTGCCCACGGTGCTCGGCGCGTGGGGAGCCGGCCTCGACCCTGCCCACGTCCACGTCGTCACGGTGCCGCCCAAGGGCGCCCCGGGCGACCTGCTGTGGCAGCGCTTCTGCATGGTGCTGGGCATCGACCCGGCCTGGGCGCCGCGCGACAGCGACCGGCTCAACCAGTCGCTGGGGGTGGCCGAGACGCAGGTGATCCGCAAGCTCAACCGGCGGATGGACCGCAGCACCCGCCGCGAGGCGACGTACGACGAGCTGATCCGCGAGATGCTCGCCCAGAACGAGCTGGTCGGCCGGGTGTCCGACCCGGTGCGGATGCCGCCGCGACTGCAGCCGTGGGCCGAGGCCGAGACCGCCCGCTGGGTGGAGTGGGTCGAGCAGAGCGGGGTGGACGTCGTCGGCGACGTCGCCGACCTCCGGCCGCTGCCGCCGGCCGAGGACGAGCGCTACGTCGACCCCGACAAGATCTCGACCAAGCAGCAGCTGCGGGTGGCGATGGACGCGCTGTCCGCGATGACCCGCGAGGCCGCCCGGCGCCCCGACCCCGACCAGCAGCTGCTCAACAAGGTGCGCACCCACGCGAAGCGGCTGCGTGAGTAGCAGTGGGCGACCAGTGATGACCGTCGACGGCGAGCGGCGCGCGTGGGGCTGGGTCGCCCACCTGCGCGCGGGCGGCACCACGCCCTGGCACGAGTGGGCCGGCACCGGCGTGCAGGGCGGCGCCCACCTGCCCGGCGCCCAGCAGCTCGAGCTGCTGCGGCGGCTGCACCTGGCCGGGCGGCCCACCCCCGGGCTGGTCGAGCGGGTCCTGGGGGCCAGTGCCCCCGGCCGCGGTACCGCCGACCTCGAGCTGGTCGGCGCGGCCGAGGAGTCCCGCTTCGGCCCGCGCCCGGTCGACCCCGCGGACCTGCCCGAGGACGACCTGACCCGGGTCGCGACCAGCCTGATCGCCGAGGACCTGGTCGCGGCGGGCACCCCGGAGCCGACACCGGCCCGCTTCGTGCGCCCGTGGCGCACCCGCTACCGCCTGGTCGGCGACCCGTGGCTGGCCGACCCGGTGCGCGAGGCGCTGGTCGCCCGCGGCCGGCCGCCGGGCGGCCGCGGGTCCGTCGTACTCGTCCTCGGCGCCGACCTCCCCACGATGCTCACCGACGCCTGGACGTCGCGCGCGTTCGACGACGGCTGCCCGCCGTGGCGGGAGTGGCTCGACCCGTTCACCGCCGGCAGCCGGGTGCCGCCGCGCGTCGACCTCGAGCGGGCCGCCGCGACCTGGGCCCGCCGGGTCGGGCCCGACCGGGTCCGGGTCGTCCTCGACCCCGCCGCGCTGCCCCGCCTCGTGGGAGTACGACGGTCGCTGCCGGCCCCGCCGCGGCTCGCCGCCGACGCGGTCGACCTGGCCCGCCGCGTGGCCGGCGTGCTGGGGCTGCTGGTGCTGCCCGACCGACGAGCGGAGCTGCTGCGGGCCACCCTGCTCCCGCGCCTCCTCGACGCCCCCGGTGCGCCGCTCGCGGTGCCGGCCGAGCACGCCGCCTGGGTCGCCGACCGGGCCGCCCGCCTGCGCGACCGGCTGCTCCGCGCTGGCTACCCTGTCCATGGCGACCCCGATGCCCTGCTGCCCCGCCCTGTGGCGCGGGCAGCGGCATCCACCGGGCCGTCCGACGCCGGGGTGCTCGCCCTGGCGGTCCGGTTGCTGCTCGGCTCTAGCCGGGGGGAGGAGGCCCGATGACCCTGACCCCGACCAGGCGGGTCCTGCTGCACGTCGGCACCCCCAAGACCGGCACGTCGTACCTCCAGGACGTGCTGTTCCGCAACCGGCGCACCCTGCACTCCGCCGGCATCCTCTACCCCGCCGACCGCTTCGACGCCCACTTCCTCGCGGCGCTCGACCTGATGCGCCTGCCCTGGGGCGGTCTCGAGACCGAGGCGATCGGGGCCTGGGACCGGCTCGCCGAGCAGGTCCGGGCGCATCGGGGCACGTCGGTGATCAGCCACGAGATCCTCGCGGCGGCGTCGCGCTCGCAGGTGGGGCGCGCGCTGGAGTCGCTCGGCCACGGCGCCGGCACCGAGGTGCACGTCGTCCTGTCGGTGCGCGACCTGGTGCGCCAGATCCCCGCGGAGTGGCAGGAGAACGTCAAGCACCGCAGCTCGATCAGCTACGCCAAGTTCCTGCGGCAGATCCAGAACCCCGCCCGCGAGAGCCGGATCTCGAGCTGGTTCTGGAGCGTGCAGGAGATCCCCGACATCCTCAACCGCTGGGGCCACGACCTGCCCCCCGAGCGGATCCACCTGGTGACGGTGCCACCTCCGGGCGGTGCGCCCGAGCTGCTGTGGAAGCGGTTCAGCCAGGCCTTCGGCCTCGACGGCCTCGACCTCGACCTCGAGGCGGAGCGGGCCAACCCCTCGCTCGGGGTGCCCGAGACCGCGCTGATCCGTCGGATCAACCGGGCCGCCAACCGGCAGCTGCCCCCGGCCGACTACCGGCCGCTGGTGCGCGAGCTGCTCGCCCACCAGACGTTGTCGCGGCGCTCCGGCTCACCGCGGCTGCGGCTGCCACCCGACGTGCACCCGTGGGTGCGCGACCTCGAGGACGCCTGGGTCGCCGAGATCCGCGAGCGCGGCTACGACGTCGTGGGCGACCTCGACGACCTCGTCGGCGGCCCGCCGCCCGAGCAGGACTGGGCCGACCCGGACCGGCCCGCCGAGGCCCAGGTCGCCAGCGCCGCGGTCGACGCGATCAAGGCGCTGCTGCTCGAGAACGGCCGGCTCCAGCAGGAGGCGGCGCGCCTCGGCGGCGAGCTCGCCCAGGCCCACCGGGACCTGGAGCGGTCCTACCTGCGCCCGACCTACCGGCTGCGCGCGAAGGCCGTCCGCCGGCTGCAGGCGTCGCGGCTCGGCCGGGGTGCCCTGAAGGCCTACCGGGCGGCGCGGGGCAGGAACTCGCGGTCGGCGTAGCGGCCGATCCTCCAGGTGAGGTAGCCGTCGGCGCCCATGCCGACCAGCCCGCCCACGACCGGCACCCGCCGGCCGATGGTGATCGCGAGCCGCTTGCCCGCGACCTTGGTGATCAGGTCGGAGGCGACCTCGCTGGAGATGATCGCGTCGAGCGTGGCGTCGTGCAGCGGTGCCGTGGCCAGCGCCATGGGCGGCGCGGGGAGCTTGCGCTTCTTGACCATCCTCTCGACGGTGTCCTCACCGAGGACGGTCACCAGGATCGCGTTGCGCACCCGGGGGTCGTCGAGGTCGTAGCCGCGCAGGTGCACGATGCCGGCGATCATCCGGGTCTGGATCAGCGCGAGCCCGGTGATGTTGGTGGGGATG
>JBAZRQ010000136.1:0-6040 GCA_041662925.1 Nocardioides sp.
AGAGCGCCGCGCGGCGCCGTACGACGTTCACGCCCATGGCCGCCCTGGTCCTGCTGCTCGGCGCCGTCAACGTCTACCTGTTCCTGCTGCCGATGGCGCACCGCATGTGAGCCAGGCTCAGACGTCGTCGCCCTTGTTCATCCACGAGGGCGGAGGCGGCGGCGGGGCGCCGGGCGCCACTGGTCCGGCCGACGGGGGCGGCGCCGGCGCGGGCGGAGGCGGAGCCACCCCGCCCGGGGGTGGTGGCACGGTCCCGCCCGGCGGCGGGGGCACGGAGCCAGGGGGCGGCGGCGTGGTCTGCAGCGCCAGCGAGGGCAGGGACCCGGTGGCCTCGAGGTCGCTCAGCGCACTCATCAGCCGCTCGCGCTCACCGTCCGGAGCCGCGCGTCCAGTGGTCTCCAGGTAGGTGACGACTCCGAGGTCCCGCAGGAGCTTCTCCGGGGAGACCGCCGCCCCGGGGCCACCCATGCCCGAGTTGGCGAACGCCGTGTCGGCCTTGGCGGCGAGGTCGTTCGCCGCGGCCTTGGCCTTGTCCAGGAATCCCATCTCGATGTCCTCTCAGAGTCCGGTGCAAAGTTGCTCTCTTTCGGCAGCGTACGCCGCGCGGCGCTCGTAGAGTGCGAGACAAGGACCACTGTCGGCCGCAGGCCGACGGGACGAGGAAGGAGCCGACGATGCCACTGCACGGATCACTTCTGGAGGACTTCAAGGAGAAGGCGTCGACCGACCCGTTCTCCCTGCAGAACAAGAAGCTGCTGAAGATCAACATGGGCTTCGGTCCCGTGTGGGCCAAGACCGGCTCGATGGTCGCCTACCAGGGTGACGTGAGGTTCGAGAACAAGGGCGCCGGGGGCCTGGGCAAGATGTTCAAGCAGGCGGTCACCGGCGAGGGCGTCGACATGATGCAGTGCACGGGCAGCGGGGAGCTGTTCGTCGCCGACTTCGCGACAGAGGTCCAGGTGCTCTACCTCGAGAACGACTCGCTCTCGGTCAACGGCAACAACGTGCTCGCGTTCTCCTCCTCGATCGAGTGGGACATCCACCGCATCCAGGCCCGGGGTGCGGCCATGACCGGCGGCCTCTACAACGTGGCGCTCCGCGGGACGGGCTACGTCGCCGTGACCACGAACGGCGACCCGATCGCCCTCGACGTGGCGAGCGCGCCGACGTTCGCCGACGCGCAGGCGGTCGTGCTGTGGACCTCGGGTGTGTCCATGGACATCCGGATCGACACCGGCGGCATCAAGTCCCTGGTCCGCGGCGGCGCCGGCGAGACGTTCCAGATGGCCTTCGGCGGCCAGGGGTACGTCGTCGTACAGCCGAGCGAGTCCGTGATCACCGGTGGGCACCAGGCGGCCAGCACCAGCAGCAGTGGCGGCGGACTGGGCGGACTACTCGGCGGCTGACCGGTAGGCCTGGGGGCTGCGGCCGAACTCCCGCTTGAACGCCGCACTCAGCGCGAACGGACTGCCGTAGCCGACCTGTCGGGCGACCGCCGGGAGCGTCGCGTCGGACTCCAGGAGCAGGTCCGCCGCGAGCTGCAGTCGCCGTTGGGTGAGGTAGGCGATCGGCGGCTGGCCCAGCAGCTCGGTGAAGCGACGCCCGAGCGCTGCCCGGCTGACGCCTGAACGGGCGGCCAGCTCGGTAACGGTCCAGTCATGCTCCGGAGCCGCATGCAGCAGACCGAGAGTGGTGCCGACGACAGGGTCGGCCTGGGCGCGGTACCAGCCCGGCGCGTCGTCCGCCCGGCCGGCGAACCACGTCCGCAGCGCCGAGATCAGGACGACGTCGAGCAGGCGGTCGAGCACCGCACGCTGCCCCGGCGCGTCCAGTGTCGCCTCGACCGCCAGCAGATCAGGCAGTGGCGACGACCACGCGTCCTGGCGCACCACGACTACCTCGGGCAGCGCCGCCAACAGCGGTCGACCGGTCTCCCCCGCGTGCTCGTAGGTGCCGGTGAGCAGGACGGTGTCGCCCCGGGTTCCCGGCCCCCAGGTGCGTACGCCGCGCCCCCACGTCTCCTCCAGTGCGCTGCCATCCTCCGAGCTCGTGCAGGTCCCGCCGGGACCGACCACCACGCTCGGGGGTGTCGCCGGGTCGTCGCAGGCCGTGTAGTGACCCGGCCCGCGCATGATCGCAAGGTCGCCGGCGCGCAGCGCGTGCTGCTCACCCTCGTCCGTGACCAGCCAGGCGTCGCCACGAGTCACGCAGACCAGCGCGAGCGCCGCCTTGTCCTCGATCCGCAGGCTCCACGGCGGGTCGAGCAGGGAGCGGAGCAGGAAGGCCCCGCGGGCGCGGGGCCCTTCCAGCAACACCTCGAGCACGTCCACCCTCGGCAGGCTAGTACGAGACGGACACGGCCCGACCGACCCCGGTTGAGTCGGTCACCTGGCGCAGGAGTGCATGCGCGACGTCCGCGCGCGAGATCTTCAGCGTGGTGCTGCGGTCGTCCGGACCGAACCCGTGGCGGTAACTGCCGGTCGTCGGGCCGTCGGTGAAGGCCGCGGGCCGCAGGATCGTCCAGTCGAGCCCGCTGGCACGGACGACGTCCTCCTGTCGCTGGTGGTCGGCGTACGCCTTGCGCAGGAGCAGGCCGAACATCAGGTACTTCCAGACCAGGTCGAGGTTGCCCCGGCTGTCGCCGGCACCCAGCGTGGACTGGCACACCAGGCGCCGTACGCCGAGGTCGGTCATCGCCTGCACGATCGTGCGGGTGCCCGCCTCGCGCACGCCGCCCCGGCGCCCGTCGCCGAGCGCGACGACCACGGCATCGCGTCCCTCGACGGCAGCCCTCACCGCCATGGGGTCGAGCACGTCGCCCCCGACCACCTCAAGACCGGTGGCGGGTTCGATGCTCCCGGGATGGCGGGTGAAGGCGGTGACGAGGTGGCCTTGCGCCAGCGCCTGGTCGACGACGTGGCGACCTACGGAGCCGGTGGCGCCGAAGACGGTGAGGTGCAGGCGGTGGTCGTGGGACATGGGACTTCCGATCAGGTGGACGGACGGGGCCTGCGTCGGGATGCGCAACGCAGCGGTCATGCCTCCGAGCATGTCGTCCAACCGAGCGCTGTGGAATGGCCCGGGCGCTCGCTCCCATGCGCGAGACGCTCGCGACGCCGGTGCTAGAGCCGGAACCGACCGGCGAACGCGCGCAGCGGGAGGTCGGCGCTGGTCACGATCCCCGGCGGTGCCGCGACGACCGAGCGGATGGCGTGCAGGGCGGGCATGCCGGTGACGGTCATGCCGATGGATGCGAACTGGGAGGGGTCGGAGAGGTCCATGCCGGGAGCCGGAAAGATCATGTGCTTGTTGTAGACCTGTGGGTCGCCCTTGATCTGGGTGATGTAGCAGCCCTTGATCTCCCAGCTGGGGTCGGTGTGGGGAGTCATCTGCCACTCGAGGTGGGTCTCGACACGAGGTACGCCGTCGACGAGGCCCTGGTACTTGACGTAGCTGCCGCCCAGCGAACCCTTCGGCAGCTGGTACCAGCCGAGGTCGACGTCCTTGGTGCACGCGCCGAGCTCGTAGGAGAAGGTCACCTCGTCGAGCTCGAGGCCGAAGCAGTCGGCCTTCAGGTAGACGGAGTCGGCGAACACCTCGGTGTACTTCTTCAGCATCCCGGGCAGAGCGGGGTCGTCGACGGGCAGCCCGTAGCCGACCTCGCGCCAGGTGTCGGCGGAGTGGTGGCACGACACGTCGACCGACTCGATCGTGGTGACGTTCTCGATGTCGGCGACGTCCGCCGAGCAGACGACGCCGAGGATCTGGTTGAGCCCGGGGTTCATGCCGGTGCCGTAGAACGTCGAACCGCCGCGTTCGCAGGCCGCCTGGAGGACCTCGCTGACCTTGCGCCCCGACGGGTGCGGGTGGTTGGTGTCCCGGTGGTAGCCGGTGATCCAGTCCGCGGTGGTCACGATGTTGATGCCGGCTTCCAGGACTCGCACATACAGCGCCTCGTCCGGGAACACGCCGTGGAAGGTCACGACGTCGGGGTCGGCGGCGATGATCTCGTCGACCGTGCCCGTGGCGACGATGCCGATGGGCTCGAGGCCGGCGAGCTCGCCGATGTCTCGTCCGATCTTGTCGGGCGAGTAGCAGTGCACACCGATCAGCTCGAGGTCCGGGTGCGGGCCGAGGCGCTTGATCATCTCGGAGCCGACGTTGCCTGTCGCCACCTGGAAGACCCGGATCGGCCGGTCTGGGTTACGGGTCATGCGGGGCTCCTGGTGGTGGCAGTGGTGCTCTCGGGGTAGAACTGCTCGGCCCACGTGCGCAGAGCGGTGAAGCCGGGGTACTCACCACGGGACAGTGCGGCGGGACTGGCGTACTTCTGGTGCGACCAGATCGCGATGTCGGCCTCGAACTGCTCGATGACACCCCGGGCGTGCCGGTCCGCGGACTCGGAGTGGTCGCGGTCGTCGCCCGGCTTGCGTCCGATCCAGACGCTGAACCGCACGTCGCAGGTCGCGTCGTCGACGGGCGTGACCGCGGACGCCGTGCGGTTGTCGATCATGCCCCAGCTCTTGGTCACCGCCAGGCCGAGTCCGCAGTTGAAGGCGTTGACCCCGCTGTTGATGTCCTCGATCTTCCCGCCGGCGTCCGAGTCGTCGAAGGTGATCGTGAAGTCGACGAGCGCGATCGGGTCCTCGAACTCCTGCTTGGTGAAGAGCGGCACGATCGGGACCTGGTGGACGTACTTGAAGTGCGCGAAGTCGACGCCGTTCTCGAGCACGTACTGCGGATGGAGCTCCAGTCGCTGCTCGTACAGGCGCGCGTGCTCGCACAGCGGGTAGTAGTCGTCGGCGCTGGCGCCGTCCCCGAAGCCGGTGAAGATGTCCGGGACGTCGAAGTACGGCTCACGTCGGTCGACGTCGTGCCACACGTAGATGCTCTCGTTGCGCTCGACCGTCGGCATCGTGTTGATGCGCCTGCCGAGGTTGGGGCGGTCCTCGTAGGGAATGCAGACGTTGCGCCCCTGGTCGTTCCACTCCCACCCATGGAACGGGCAGCGGATGCGGTCCTCGACGACGGTGCCGCCGTACCCGAGGTGCGCTCCGAGGTGCTCGCAGTAGGCGTCCATCACCGTGACCCTGCCCGAGGTGGCGCGCCAGGCGACCAGGTCACGACCGAAGTACTTCATGCGGTGGACCTGCCCCACCCCGACCTCGTGGGACCAGGCGACCTGGAACCATCCGGTCGGGTTCATCGGGAGAGTCGGCTTCACCCTCGACCTCCGCTCAACTAGAATGCCAATTCTGGAGAACAGAACCACGGTTCTACTAGGTCGTCAAGGGAGCGAGGGTCACGTGTCGGTCGTCGACGAACGCCGCAGCCTCTACCGCGACCTGGTCCTGGCCGCGGCCGAGCGCGAGTTCGCCCGGGTCGGCTTCGCGGAGGCGAAGATGGCGGCCATCGCCAAGGCGTCCGACCTCTCGCTGGCGACGGTCTACAAGACCTTCCCCGGCAAGAACGAGATCTGGAACGACCTGCACGCCGAGCGGATGACCGCGCTCCTCGCTCTCGTCGACGAGCGGACGGCGACCGCAGGGTCCCCCCTCGACAGGCTCCTCGACGGCATCGCCGCGGTCGCCGAGTTCCTGATGGCGCACGGCGCCTACCTCGAGCTCAGCCTGGGCGCGAGCTCCGGTTGGCTGAACGCCGGTGGGCAGATGGGCATCCAGCGCACCGTCTGGAGCTCCGGGCTCGACATGATCGCCGCGGGCGTCGAGGCATCCGGAGCGGCCGGGGAGCTGGCCGACCTCCGCCCCCGGATCGCCGCCGGACTGGTCGTCTCTGCACTGCAGGTCTGGCTGTCCGACTGGGTCGACTCCGGCCGCGATCGCGACCCGGACGACGTCGTCGCCGACCTCGTCTCTCATCTGAGGGCGATGCTGACCGCGACCCGCACCACAACCGCCCCCTAGACCTTCAGTGCTCCTTCAGTAACCGGGGCGCAGGCTGGCCGCACAGACCGAGACGGAGCCCACGATGAGATCGAGTACGTCGAGAGCACGCGCGAGCATCACAACGGTCACCTTGA
>JBAZRQ010000137.1:0-6004 GCA_041662925.1 Nocardioides sp.
ACCTGGGCGCCCTCGACGCACCGGAGCCCGAGGGACCCGCGCCCCAGGCGACGCTGTCACGAGCCGACGGGCTGCGGTCGTTGCGCCGCCGGGAGCGTCAGCACCAGCGCCGGCTCGAGGAGGCCTGCCTGGCCGCGACCAGCGGCGCCCTGGCCCGACTGTTCGCATCGATGTCGGCGGCCGTGGCCCAACGGCTGGCCGTGCTGCCCGAGGAGCGCCCGTGAGCGAGCTCGCCGCCCTGCAGACCACGCTGGCCGCCGAGCACGCGGCGGTCTACGTCCTCGGCGTCCTCGGCGCCCAGACGTCGCAGTCGGCGACCCCCGAGCTCTTCACCGCGGTCTCCGACACGTACGCCGCGCACCGCGCCCGGCGCGACCACCTGACCCGCACGATCACCGACCTGGGCGAGCAGCCCGTCGCGAGCGAGGTGGCCTACGAGGTGCCGGTGGACCTGAGCACCGTCGAGGCCGTGACCCGGCGCGCCCTGCGGCTCGAGCGGGAGTGCGCCACGACCTACGCGTTCCTGGTCGGGAGTACGACGGGCGACCGGCGCGCCTGGGCGATGCGGGCGCTGCAAATGACAGCGGTCCGCGAGCTCGCCTTCCGGGGAACGCCCGAGATGTTCCCCGGAAGCAACGAGCACGCGGACCACTAAGGCCTGGGACAGAGGCCTCGGAGGGAACTGCCCGAGGTGGGATGGGCAAAGCGTTCCGTCCGGGAAAATCATGCAACACAGATGCGCCAGGCGGTAAGGCCTGCGAACTGCACATCTATGCAATGCACGAACCTGCAAAAGGCTGCCCAGGTTCAGGCTCGGTAGGCCGCCCACATCTGGTCCATCCGGGCGCTCTGCCCCGCGGTGAACTGGTCGTAGCAGCTGTCGTAGCTGTAGTCCATGTAGTTGTGGATCGGGTCGAGCCCGGGCAGCGAGCAGGAGTCGCGTCCGGCCGGGCAGCCGTTGGTCGGGCTCCCCTGCGCCGGGGTGTCGCTGACCTCGTCGTTCGTGGCGGTGCAGCCGCCCTGGAACGTGTGGTAGAGCCCGAGCCAGTGGCCGGCCTCGTGCGTGGCGGTCTCGCCGAGGTTGTAGTTGGCCGCGCTGCCGCCCGGCAGCGAGGAGTACTGGACCCGGATGCCGTCGATACCGGGGTTGCGGCTGTAGTCCCACGGGAACGTGGCGACCCCGAGGTAGCTGAAGTCGACCAACCAGATGTTGAGAGCGTCGGCACCGCCCTGACGGGTGGCCTTGCGGTACTTGCTGCTCGAGCCGTCGCGGTGCCACGTGTCGTTGTAGAAGCGGTCGGTGCCGGCGAGCGTGAACGTGAAGCCGGTGTCGGCGGCGGCGGACGACTCCCCGCCGCCGTACGTCGTGTTGAGGACCTGGATCTGCTGGGCGATCTGGCTGTCGGTGACGTCGCCGGCGCCCGCCTTGGAGGCCATGACGTGCACGTAGACGGGCACCGAGCCGCCGGCCAGGGCCGCCGCGGCGGAGAGGCCCCCCTGGCGCTTGAGGATCCGCTTGGTGCGGGCGGCGATCTCGCGCTGCTCGGCCGCGGAGATGTCGCGGTGGTCGGCTCCGCGACCGCCCTTGGCCGAGGAGGAGGCCTCCTGCTCGGCGCACGGGGCGGCGCCGGGCCGGTCCGGCATGAGGGCCGACGCGGGGGCGGTGGTCAGCATGAGAGATGCCGCGGTGATGGTGCTCAGGGCCAGGAGCCGCAGTCCGAGAGTGCGCATGGAGAATGGGTCCGTTCGTTCCGTGCCGCCCGGCCGAGTCCGAGCGGCTTCGCCGCTGACTCTCTCGTGACCACCCCGGTCGGCGCCAGATCCTTGCGTTGCGGAAACTCGCGGTGCAACAACCTGCAGAACCTCGGGCGCGGTGTCAGGCCCAGCGCCGGGTGATCGCGAGCACCTCCGACAGGTCGTGGGCCACCGCGTCGGGCTCGCCCTCGGTGTGGCCGACCTGCTCGGGCGGGATCGCGCTGTGCGGGACGTGGATCGCCCGCAGCCCGGCGTTGTGGGCTCCCCAGATGTCGTCGAAGAGCCGGTCGCCGACGTAGACGCAGCGGGCCGGGTCGGTGACGCCGACCGCGTCCATGGCGGCCCCGAACGCCCAGGGTGACGGCTTGGTCCACGGGATCTCGCTGGTGTAGACGTCGCCGTCGATCAGGTGGCGTACGCCGTCGCGCTCGAAGATCGCCTCATGGAAGGAGCGCGGCCAGATCGTGTTGGAGAGCACGCCCACCTTGACCCCCTCGGCCCGCAGCGCCTCCCATAGGGGCGCCACCGCCGGGTCGGTGTAGGTGTGGGGCTCCCAGAAGTCGTAGTAGGCCGAGAGCAGCTCGGGGTCGTGGGCGAGGCCCGCCTCGGTGAAGAGGTCGTCGACCGTCGCGCTCTGCTGGTGGTCGCGCGAGCGTCCCCAGATGGTGTTGCCGGCCTCGTGCAGCCGGGCCCGGGAGACCTCCTCGTCGTGGTCGGCGTCGACCACCGCCTGCAGGAGCGCCAGCGACTCGGCGTGGAAGTCGATGTCGTGCCAGCGCGTGAGCGTGCCACCCCAGTCGAAGATGACGGCGTCGACACCGGTTGTCCCAGGCATGGCGTGACCCTAGCCAAGGGCTCCGACACCGTAGGTTCGGGGCGTGGCCGGGATCGGGGAGCTCGCGGAAGGCCCGCTCCACGCCGCGGTCAAGCAGTGGCTCGCACAGCCGGGCGACGCGTTCGAGGTGCCGGTCGGCCGCTGGGTGGTCGACCTGGTGCGCGCCGACGGGGAGCTGGTCGAGATCCAGACCGGCGGCTTCGCCCCCCTCGGCCCCAAGCTCGATGGCCTGCTCGACCAGCACCGGATGCGGATCGTGCACCCCGTCCCCGCAGTACGCCGGATCGTGCGCGTCGACGCCGACGGGGTGATCCTCTCGGAGCGGCGCTCCCCCAAGAAGGCCGGCGTGCTCGAGGTCTTCGACAAGCTGGTGTCGTTCCCGTCGTTGATCGGGCACCCGCACCTCGTGGTCGAGGTGCTGCTGTGCCGCGAGGACCACGTGCGGGCGCCGGCGCCGACCCGCAGCCTTTCCGGTCGGCGTACCCGTGACCCCGGCGTGCGCCACCTCGCCGAGGTCGTCGGCCGCCATGAGCTCCGCCGGCCCGAGGACGCCCTCGGGCTCCTGGGAGCGGACCTGCCGGCCGAGCCGTTCACCACCGCCGAGCTGGCCACCCTGCTCGGAGCACCGAACCTGCTGGCCCAGCGCGTCGCCTACTGCCTGCGCCTCATGGAGCTGCTGGAGCCTGCGGGCCGTCGCGGCAACGCTCCTCTGCACCGACTCACCCGCTGACCCGCCCGAAACTTTCGGGCGGGTCAGCGGGTAGTGCTGTGAGTTTCGGGCGGGTCAGCGTTGTCAGGAGCGGACGAGGGACACGAGGTGGTCGACGACGTGGTCGGCGGGGACGTCCTCGCGGGCTCCGGTACGACGGTCGCGGACCTCGATGGTGCCGCCTTCGGCGAGGCTCTTGCCGACGACGACGATCGTGGGGATCCCGATCAGCTCGGCGTCCTTGAACTTCACGCCGGGGCTGATCCGCCCCGCACGGTCGTCGTAGAGGACCCGGACGCCATCGGAGTCGAGCTCGTGGGCGATCCGCTCGGCGGCGGCGAACACGGCCGGCTCCTTGCCGGCCGCGACGATGTGGACGTCGGCGGGCGCGATGTTGCGCGGCCAGCACAGCCCCACCTCGTCGAGCGTGCCCTCCGCGATCGCGGCGACCGCCCGCGAGGGGCCGACGCCGTAGGAGCCCATGGTGACCGTGACCAGCTTGCCGTTCTCGTCGAGGACCTTGAGGTCGAGCGCCTCGGCGTACTTGCGGCCGAGCTGGAAGATGTGGCCCATCTCGATGCCGCGCGCCGCCTCCAGGGTGCCCGAGTCGCAGCTGGGGCAGGGGTCACCGTCACGGACCTCGGCGGCCTCGATGGTGCCGTCGGGGGTGAAGTCGCGGCCGGCCACCAGGTCGATGACGTGGCTGCCGTCGATGTCGGCGCCGGTGACCCAGCGGGTGCCCTCGACGACGCGCGGGTCGACCAGGTAGCGGATCCCGGTGGCGTTCTTCTCCCCCAGCACACCGGGCCCGATGTAGCCCTTGATGAGCGTGGGGTGCTTGCGCATCTCGGCCTCGTCCATCGCCTCGACCTCGATCGGCTCCAGCTGGCCCTCGAGGCGCTTCTGGTCGACCTCGCGGTCGCCGGGCAGGCCGACCGCGACCGGCTCGCGGGTGCCGTCGGGGTGCTTGAGCACCATCAGCACGTTCTTGAGGGTGTCGCCGGCGTGCCAGGGCCGGTCGTCGCGCGGGAACGCCTCGTTGAGGTGGGCGACCAACGTGTCGATCGTGGGGGTGCTGGGGGTGAGCTCGGCGTGGGCCTCCGGCGCGTCGTCGTACGGCACGGGCGCGGGCGGGCGCACCTGGACCGCCTCGACGTTGGCGGCGTAGTCGCAGGTCGTGCAGCGCACGTAGGTGTCCTCGCCCACGTCGGCCTTGGCCAGGAACTCCTCGGACTTGGAGCCGCCCATGGCGCCGGAGGTGGCCTTGACGATGACGTACTCGAAGCCGAGGCGGTCGAAGATCCGGATGTAGGCGTCGCGGTGCTTCTGGTAGCTGGCCTCCAGCCCGGCGTCGTCGATGTCGAAGGAGTAGGAGTCCTTCATGACGAACTCACGGCCGCGCAGCAGGCCGGCGCGCGGACGCGCCTCGTCGCGGTACTTGGTCTGGATCTGGTAGATCGAGAGCGGCAGGTCCTTGTAGCTGTTGTAGAGGTCCTTGACGACGAGGGTGAACATCTCCTCGTGGGTCGGCCCGAGCAGGTAGTCGTTGCCCTTGCGGTCCTGGAGCCGGAACAGGCCGTCGCCGTACTCGACCCAGCGGCCGGTCGCCTCGTAGGGCTCCTTGGGCAGCAGGGCCGGGAACGACAGCTCCTGGGCGCCGATGGCGTCCATCTCCTCGCGGATGATCGCCTCGACGTTGCGCAGCACCCGCAGCCCCAGCGGGAGCCAGGTGTAGATGCCGGGCGACGCGCGCCGGATGTAGCCGGCCCGGACCAGCAGCCGGTGGCTCGGGACCTCGGCGTCCACGGGATCCTCTCGCAGGGTCCGCAGGAACAGGCTCGACATCCGCATCATCATGCGGTCAGGCTACTTCCGGGCTCTCCGGCGCTGCGACCCAGTTCCGGTCCCCCGGGGTTCCGCGACAACCTCGAGGCGGAGCCAGGCGTCTAACGAGTGTGACCGGGATCCGCCCGGCACGTTCTTGGGGAGCAGAGATGAAGCAGATCATGCGAGTGGCCGTCACGCTGACGGCCGGCCTGGCCGCAGTCCTGGCGGGCGTCGCGCCCGCCCACACCATCGAGCCGCTCGAGCTCCGCCCGGCCGCTCTCGAGCGCGGCGCCGACATCCGCCTCCCCCACCTGGAGGGCCGCACCGTCGTCGACGGCGACGTCCGGGTCCGGGTCCGTGGTGAGCGGGTGACCCTCCTCGGCCGGTCCGGCAAGGGGTACGTCGTGGGCGTCACCCGTGCGGACGGGTCCGGCGGCGTGATCAAGCGCGTGCGGCCCGGTGCCCCGGCGCGGGTGCTTCTGCGCCGCGTCTCGCCGTACGTGCTGACGCTGTCCGGCGACGGCCAGCACCTCGCCCGCGTCTCCGGCAACACCCCGAAGAGCACCCGGATCACGGTCTACCGCGCGAGCAACGGCACCATGCTGCGCGGGCGCACGTTCGCCGGCAGCGCCTCGGTGCTGGACGTCGAGGAGGGGCGCATGGTCATCGGGTCGTGGGGCCCCAACCGCACCCTGTGGTGGGACTTCGCCAACAACACGACCGCGAAGGTCGTCGCGCGCACCGGCAGCGCGGCCGACATCGCCGGCAACCGGCTCGCCACCTACACCGGCGACCCCTACGAGGGTGGCTGCGTGATCGTGAGCCGCCTCGACACGCCCCTTGTCGCGGGCTGGCGCTCCTGCAGCGAGCGGGTCGCG
>JBAZRQ010000138.1:0-5982 GCA_041662925.1 Nocardioides sp.
CTGACCGTGCAGCCGATGCGCCGCCTGCCGCTGGCGCTGGTCGCCGGACCCGTGCCCCAGCTGGTCCAGGCGGTCACCAGCGGCATCGGCCTGGACGTCTACCCCGACGAGCAGCTCGACTACCTCGACACCGCCTCCTCCGACGTGATGTCGTCCTCCGCCGCGGCCGCGCGGGCGCTGCGCACCAAGGGCCTCACCGGCAAGGGCGTCACGGTCGGTGTCGTCGACTCCGGCTGCGACGGCACCCACCCGGACCTCGCCGAGCAGATCACCCACAACGTCACCCTGGTCAGCCCCGAGTACGTCAACGCCGGCACCAGCCCGACCCTCGTGGTCCCGGTCGACCAGGGCCCCTACAACAACACCGACCTCGGCAGCGGCCACGGCACCCACGTCGCCGGCATCATCGCCGCCGACGGCAGCACCGGCCGCGGTCAGCTCGGCGTCGCCCCCGACGCCGAGCTCGCCTGCTTCGCGATCGGCGCGGTCATCACGACCACGGCCGTCGTGACCGCGTTCGACTACATGCTCGCCCAGCCGGACATGCTGGGCATCGACGTCGTCAACAACTCGTGGGGCAACTCGTTCCGCCAGTTCGACCCGCGTGACCCGGTCAACGTCGCGACCAAGGCCGTCACCCAGCGGGGCGCGGTCGTGGTCTTCGCCGCCGGCAACTCCGGCTCCGAGGACGGCGAGGCCAGCGTGAGCCCGTTCAACCAGGCGCCCTGGGTGGTCTCGGTCGCCGCCGGCGACCTGTCCCGCGAGCGCGGCAGCTTCTCCTCCAACGGCCTGCGGTTCGACAACGGCCGCGCGGCGCCCATCGGCGCCGGCGGCCACACGGTCTTCGTCGGCGACCGGGTCGGCAACACCCAGCCGGACCTGATGGCGCCGGGAGTCGACATCTCGTCCTCGTGCGACAGCACCGGCTCGGTGATCGGGCCGTGCCCGACGGGCGGCAACGCGTCGGCCTCAGGTACGTCGATGGCGTCGCCGCACATCGCCGGGGCGGCCGCCGTACTCATGCAGGCCAACCGACGGCTCACGCCGGCCCAGGTGCGCGTGGCCATGACCGCCACCGCGACCCGGGTGCGTGACGGCGCGAAGGTGCTCAGCTCCTCCCAGGTCGGCTACGGCCACGTCAACCTCGACCGGGCCGTGGCACTCGTGCGCTCCGCCGACTGGAAGACCAGGCTCGGCGCCGCGCAGCGCAAGGCGACGGCCCGGCTGCTCGCCCAGGACCCGTGGCTGGTCACCCGCGCCGACCTGTGGCAGGAGGCCGCCCCGGCAGTCGCCGTCGGTGGCTCCTACACCGCGACCCGCACGGTCGCCCTCGCCAAGGGCTCGACCGCGCTCAAGCTCGCGCTCGTCTACCCGACGCCCGGCACCGCCGCCAACCTGGCCAGCTACACCGCCACGCTGCGCAACGCCGCCGGCAAGGTGGTGGCGACCACGACCACCGACCTGCTCTACGCGACCGGGATCGCCCATGCCCTCGCCAAGGGCCTGAAGCCGGGGCGCTACACGGTCGAGGTCACCGGCGACTACTCCGCCTCCGACCCCGACACGGTCGACAGCGACTCGGTCAACGGCCGCGTGGTGTTCCTCCAGGTCGCCCAGCTGCGCAGGCGCTGAGCCTCACGTCGGAGCGGGTGCGCTGCCCAACGTGGTCATCCGGGCGGTGACCTGCCACCCGAGCCGCACATAGAGCGCCTGGCCCTCGGCGGAGGCCGCCAGGAGCCCCGTGCGCGCACCCTGCTCCAGCGCCCACGCCTCGAGGGTGCGCATGACCTGGCTGGCGAGCCCGCGGCGCCGGTGGTCCGGGTGCGTCTCGATCCGGTCGAACGTCGCGTGCTCCCCCACGACCGCCACCCAGCCCGCTGCCGCCACCACGTCCCCGTCCCGGACCACGGCGTGGAGCCGGTGGCCGTGCGCGTCGAGCTCCACGCTGGTCGCCGGCGGGTCGGACGGCTCGAGCAGGCGGGTCATCAGTACCTCTTCGTCGAGCACCAGCCGCAGCCCGTCCGGCGTCGCGTGGTCCCACGGCCCGGACGAGAACGCGGTCAGCCACACGTCGGGAGTGCCGGCGACCCGCGCCGCCGTCATGCCCAGGCGGTCGCGCTCCGGCTCCAGCGTGGTCATGGGGCCAGGCTGGCATGATCGCGGGCGTGACCGACACCCGCATCGAGGCCGAGCGGCTGATCGCCGCTCCTGCCGCCGACATCTTCGCCCTGCTCTGCGACCCGCAGGGCCATGTCGCCATCGACTCCTCCGGGATGCTCCAGAGCGCCGAGGTCGAACCCGTGCGGGCGTCCGGCGACTCCTTCGTGGTCCACATGGACCGCGAGTCGCTCAACGACTACCCCGAGATGGGCCGCTACGACGTCACCGTCACGATCCGCGACTTCGAGCCGGACCGGCTCGTCTCCTGGACCGTCCTGGGACGCATCCGTCCCCAGATCGGTCACGTCTACGGCTACCGGCTCGAGCCCGACGAGGCGGGCACCCGGGTCACGTCGTTCTACGACTGGTCCGACATCGCCCCCGAGTGGCGCGACGCCGGGATCTTCCCCGTCCTGTCCGAGAACGCGCTGCGCGGCACGCTCGGCATCCTCGACCGCACCGTGCGCCGCGGCTATCCCCGCGGCTGACGTGCGGATCGAGGTCGAGTCGGTCGAGGCCCTCCGGTTCGAGGACGGCTCCCCCGTCCGCGCCGCGTCGGCGGTCGCCCGCTTCGGCGACGGCCTCCTGGTCAGCCAGGACGACGCGACCTCGGCCTGCTGGTGGCGCTCCGGGGTCGGTACGCCGGTCAGGTTGCTGCCGCCGGTGGACGGCCACGACACGTTCTCGGCGGCCGAGCACACCAAGGAGCTCAAGCCCGACCTCGAGGCGGCGCTCTCCGTGACCCTGGACGATGCCCCGGCCGTGCTCCTGCTCGGCTCCGGCTCGACCGGGTCGCGGATGCGGGCCGTCGTGGCGGGTCTGCGCGACGGCGTGCCGTGGGCGGTGTCGCGCGACCTGTCCCCGCTCTACACGCGGGTCGGCGACCTCCTCGGGCTCGACCCCGACCAGCTCAACCTCGAGGGCGCGTGCGTGCTCGACGGCGCGCTGCGCTGGTTCCACCGGGGTCGGCCCAGCGCTGGGCTGCCCAGCAGCAGCGTCGACCTCGACCTGGCGGCGCTGGTCGCCGCGGTCGCCGGCCGCGCGGAGCCCGCCGGCCTGCACGCGACCGGCGTACTGACCTATGACCTGGGTGAGGTCGAGGGCGTCGGGCTCGCGATCACCGACGCCGTGACCCTGCCCGACGGGGGCGCGCTGGTCAGCGCCGCGGCCGAGGACAGCCCCAACGCCTACGACGACGGCCCGGTGCGCGGCTCCGCGCTCGCGGTGCTCGACGGCACGCGCGTGCGCGCCACCGGGCCGCTGCCGGCCATCGGCGGCCGCGTCGCCAAGGTGGAGGGCCTGGCCCTCCTGGCCTGGGACCAGCACGGCGGCCGGGTCCTCGCCGTCGTCGACGAGGACGACCCGACCGCCGCCTCTGCTCTGCTCACCCTGCGGGTGAGCCTGTGACCCCGGTGTGGACTAGCGCTGGCTGTAGTCGCGGAACCCGCGCTTGGTCTTGCGACCGAGGTAGCCCGCCGTGACCAGGTGCTCGAGCAGCGGCGCCGGCGCGAAGCCGGGCTCGCGGAACTCGAGGTAGAGCTCGCGCTGGATCGCCAGCGACACGTCGTTGCCGACCACGTCGAGCAGCTCGAAGGGACCCATCGGCAGCGCACAGCCCTGCTTCATCGCGAGGTCGATGTCGTCAGCCGTGGCGTAGTGCGCCTCGAGCATCTTGACCGCGTCGTTGAGGTAGGGGAACAGCAGCGCGTTGACGATGAAGCCCGCCCGGTCGGCGCAGGAGACTCCCACCTTGCCGACCTTGGCGACCAGCGCCTGGGTGGTCTCGGTGACGTCCTCGGAGGTCGCCACCGTGGAGACCACCTCGACCAGCTTCATGATCGTGGCGGGGTTGAAGAAGTGCATGCCGATGACGTCCTGGGGACGCTTGGTCACCTTGGCCATCGCGATGATCGGGAGGCTCGAGGTGGTGGTCGCGAGGATCGCGCCGGGCTTGCAGATCTCGTCGAGGTTCTCGAAGAGCGTGGTCTTGATCGCGAGGTCCTCGGCGATCGCCTCGACCACGAGGTCGACGCTCTTGAGGTCGTCGAGGCTGGTGGTGCCGGTGACCCGCGCCAGCACCTCGGCCTTGGCCTCCTCGGTGGCCCGGCCGCGCTGGATCTGCTTGTCGAAGTTCTTCGTGATCGTCGCGGTGACCCCGGCGACCTTGTCGGCGCTGCGGCCGACGTAGAGCACGTCGTACCCGGCCTTGGCGAAGACCTCGACGATGCCGCTGGCCATCGTGCCGGTACCGACCACGCCCACCTGCAAGATGTCGTGCTTGAGCTGGGGCTTCTCGTCGGCCGACGGCGTCTTGTCGTCGGCGACCACGACCGGGCTGTCGGGGCCCTCGTAGGTGTAGAAGCCGCGGCCGGTCTTGCGGCCGAGCAGGCCCGCGGTGACCATCTGCTTGAGGATCGGCGTGGGTGCGTGGAGGCGGTCGCGGCCCTGGCGGTACATCGTCTCCAGGATCTCGTACGCCGTGTCGAGACCGATCAGGTCGAGCAGCGCGAGCGGGCCCATCGGGTAGCCGCAGCCGAAGCGCATCGCCGCGTCGATGTCCTCGCGGGAGGCGTACTTGCCCTCGAACATCGAGGCCGCGTGGTTGAGGTAGCCGAACAGCAGGGTGTTGGCGATGAAGCCGGCCTTGTCGCCACAGACCACGGGGCTCTTGCCGAGCGCGGCGACCAGGCCCTTCACGTCGTCGAGGACCGTGGGCTCGGTGACGACCGTGCGGATGATCTCGACGAGGTTCTGGACCGGGGCGGGGTTGAAGAAGTGGACGCCGACGACCCGGCCCGGGGAGGAGTTGGCGGTCGAGATCTCGGTGACCGAGAGGGAGGAGGTGTTGGTGGCGAGGATGGCGTCGGGCGACACGATCGAGTCGAGCTCGCGGAAGATCGCCTTCTTCGTCTCGATCGACTCCACGACGGCCTCGACCACGAAGTCGGCGTCGGTGAGGTCCTTGAGCTGCGTGGAGAACGTGATCCGCCCCAACAGCTCGGCCTGCTCGGCCTCGGTCAGCTTCTCGCGCTTCACGGCGCGGGCGGTGGAGTTCTCCAGGTGCTGGCGGCCACGGGCCACGCCTTCGTCGTTCAGCTCGACGCCGACGACCGTGTAGCCGTTGCGGGCGAACACCTCGGCGATGCCGGCGCCCATGGTGCCGAGGCCCACGACTCCGATCGTGGTGAACGTGCGGCCCTGCTGGACAGTCTCTTCTGCGGTGCTGGTCATGTTCCGCATCATTCCACGCCCCTCGACAGGGGTCGGAACATGTTCACTCACCGGTAACTTAGGGCCTCCGCGGGCGGCCCAGCCGGGCCTCCATCACGACCCGCGGCCCGTGCCGGTCGAGGCCCAGGGAGCGCTCGCGCTCGCGCTGCCGGAGCAGGAACGGTTCCGGCTGGTCCACCTCCGCGAAGCCAAGGCCCGCGTAGAACGGCCCGTTGAACGGCACGTCCCGGTAGGTCGTCAGCGACATCCGGTCGAACCCCGCGTGCCAGGCCTCCGCCATCGCCTCGCGCACGAGCGCGCTGCCTGTCCCCCGGCGCATCGCCTCGGGGAGCACCGACAGCTGGGCCAGGTGAGCCCACCCGTCGACGTACACGACATGGGCGAAGCCGACCGGCTCCCCCACCGGCCCTGCCACCAGCAGGAACCCCGGCTCCCCCACCCGGTCGCGGCCGTCCTCGCCGGGCGACGCCAGGACGTCGCCGGTCAGGTCGCCGAACTGCTCCTCGAACAGGGCCACGCCGGCGTCCTCGATCTCCCGGATCCGGGCCAGGTCGGCCGCCCGGGCATGACGTACGGCGGTGCCTACGACGG
>JBAZRQ010000139.1:0-5974 GCA_041662925.1 Nocardioides sp.
CGGGGAGGGGGGCTTACTCCCAGCGGGTGGCGAAGGTGAAGCCGACGGCCATGAACGCGATGCCGACGAAGAGGTTCTTCTGGCCGAGGTCGTTGAAGACCCAGAAGCTGGAGGGGTCGTCGCTGATCACGTAGAACGTGCAGATCCACAGCAGGCCGAGGATGAAGCAGGCGAGCATCCCGACCACGACGCCGCGGCCACGGCCGAGCGGGGTGGAGGGGTGGGCGGAGACGGTGAGGCCGAGGAAGAAGGCGCCGAAGCCGATCAGGTAGTTCCAGTCCTTCAGGTCGGCCATGAACTTCGGGTCGCCGGCCGCGGGCACCGGGAACGCCAGCGGGTCGGGACGCACGGCGGCGTAGTAGTAGACGATCCAGGCGATGCCGAGCACCATCAGGAGTACGGCGACCACGAAGCGCGGGGTCAGCACGGCCCCCTTCGGGTCGGCGAACGGGTCGTTGGCCTTGAGCTTGGACACGGGTTGCTCCTCGTAGCGGTGGCGCCGCCGCGGCGTCGCGCCGCGGGTCGCGGGCTACCTTAGTCGTCATGACCCCCGGTTCTCACGCGAGCCCCACGCGCTCGCCACGCCACGAGCGCGACGAGCGCCACGAGCGCCGGGAGCGGCACGAGCGCCGGGAGCGGCGCGCGCGCGGCGCCTGGAGGATCGGTACGCCGGTCGTGGTGCTGCTCAGCGGCGCACTGTTCGCGATCAGCGCCTACAACAGCGACGGCACCGACCTACGGCCGGGCCGCTACACCGACCTCGCCGCCCTCGTCGACAACGAGGCCGAGGAGTACGACGCGCTCCAGGCCCGCCTCGACTCGCTCACCGCCGACGTCGTCGCGCTCACCGCCAGCGTCGACGACCGCGCGGTCCGGCGGCTGCGGCGCGAGGTCGAGAGCCTGCAGGACCCCGCCGGGCTCACCCCGCGCTCCGGCCCGGGCATCACGGTCACGCTCTCCGACGCGTCCGAGGACGTCATCAACTCGACCACGCGCGACGTCAACCTGCTCGTCGTGCACCAGCAGGACATCCAGGCCGTCGTCAACGCGATGTGGCGCGGCGGCGCCAGCGCGGTCACCATCCAGGGCCAGCGGATCATCAGCACCACCGGCATCAAGTGCCACGGCAACGCGGTGCTGCTGCAGGGCGTCCCCTACGCGCAGCCCTATGTGATCCAGGCGGTCGGGTACGCGCCCGACCTCGAGGACGCCGTACGCAGCGACATCGACGTGCAGTACTACCTGGCGCGCGCCGAGCTGCCCGACATCTCCGTCGGCTGGGACCTCGAGACCGAGGACGACATCGAGGCGCCGGCCTACAAGGGACTGCTCGACCTCACCTACGCCGAGCCGCTGACCTAGTGCCCCGTGCCCGAAGTTCTTGCGCGCTTCGCGCGCCCATGGCACGCACCTCGCTTCGTTGGCGACGCTCAGCAGACGACCCGGTATGCCTTCGCGCCGCCGCCTTGCGAGGCCCACACCCTGAACACGCAAACTGCACAACTACTTCGCACACGGGGCACTAGCCCCCGCCGCCCGGTGGTGACGCCTCGCGGCTGGGGACCTCCGTCGGGAACGTCGGGGCCGGCTCGGTCGGAACCGGGTCGGTCGGCGTCGGGGTGGGCGTGGGCGTCGGCGTCGGCTCGACGAAGGTCGAGACGAAGATGATCACCTCGGACTCCGCGTCGGCCGTCTGCCCGGAGCCGGGGAACTGGTCGACGACCGTGCCGGCGGGCTCCACGGAGGCGGCGTCCTCCTTCACGACCGGGACGAAGCCGGCCGCCCGGATCTTCTGCTCCGCGACGTCCTGCGGGTCGCCGATCACGTTCGGGATCTTCTCCTGGCCGTCGGAGTAGTAGACGGTCACGGTGGAGCCCACCGGGACCTCCTGGCCGGGCGCGGGCACGGTCTCGAGGACCTGGTTCTTGTCCTCGTCGGAGTCGCGCTCCTCGAGCACCGGTCTGAGACCCGCGGCGCGCAGCTGGTCGGCGGCTTCGCCACGCAGCTGACCGACGAGGCCGGCGGGGATGGCGACCAGCGGCTTGCCGTTGGACACCACCAGGTCGACCTGGGAGCCGGGGTCGACGTACTGGTCGGCGTTGGGGTCCTGGGAGATGACGTGGTTCTCGCGCACGGAGTCGTCGGGCTGGTAGGAGACCTCGCCCCGCTCGAGGCCGGCATCGTTGATCTTGAGCAGAGCCTCGTCGAGGGTGAGCCCGGTGAGCCGCGGGACCTGGGTCTGGGGCGGTGGGCTCTCGAAGAGCCGGGGCATGAAGTAGGCGCCGGCGCCGATCAGGAGCAGCACCAGGATGCCGAGCACCCACCAGAGCCCGGCCCGGCTGCGGGGGTCGTCGTCGACGGCCACCGGCATCGGCGGCCGGGGGGCCGTGGTGCCCATGGCGGGCGTCGAGGTCGTGGCGGCCGGGGTCATGGGCACGACCATGGTGTCGTCGGGCGGCGGTACGACGGTCGCTCGCACCGGGTGGCCGGCGAGGTAGCGCTCGATGTCGGTGCGCATCTCGGCGGCCGACTGGTAGCGGTCCTCGAGACGCTTGGCCAGCGACTTCATCACGATGGTGTCGATCTCGTCGGGCAGCTCGGTGTCGTGGTCGGACGGCGGGGCGGCCTGCTCCCGCACGTGCTGGTAGGCCACGGCGACCGGGCTGTCACCCACGAACGGCGGCCGGCCGGTGAGCAGCTCGTAGAGCAGGCAGCCGGTGGAGTAGACGTCGGAGCGGGAGTCGACGGTCTCGCCGCGCGCCTGCTCCGGGGAGAGGTACTGGGCGGTGCCGACGACGGCTGCGGTCTGGGTCATCGACGAGGAGGCGTCGCTGATCGCGCGGGCGATCCCGAAGTCCATCACCTTGACGTCGCCGCTCGGGGTGAGCATGACGTTGCCGGGCTTGATGTCGCGGTGGATGATCCCCGCACGGTGGCTGTAGTCGAGGGCGGCGAGCACGCCGCTGGTGATCTCGAGCGCGCGCTCGGGCAGGATCTTGCGGCCCTCACGGAGGATGTCGCGCAGCGTCCGGCCGGCGACGAACTCCATCACGATGTAGGGCTGGGCGACTCCCGACCCGTCGCTGGCCGGCTCCTCGCCGGTGTCGTAGACCGCCACGATCGACGGGTGGTTGAGGGAGGCCGACGACTGGGCCTCCCGGCGGAAGCGCGCCTGGAAGGTCGCGTCGCTGGCGAGGTCGGTGCGCAGCCGCTTGACCGCCACGATCCGCCCGAGCCTGGTGTCGGTGCCCTTGCGGACCTCGGCCATGCCGCCGCGGCCGAGGAGCTCCCCGAGCTCGTAGCGGCCACCGACCACCGGCTGTGAGTTGCTCATCGGGTGGTGTCTCCCTCGGTCGACTGGGCGCCGGACACGCCTGGGCTGGTGGCGGCGCCTTCGGCCGGCGGGGTCGCGTCCGCGGGCGCAGCGGTGGTGGGTACGTCGGTCGGCGTCCCCGACGGCGTCTGCGTCGGGGTCTCGGTCGGCGTCTGCGTCGGAGTCTCGGTAGGAGTCTCGCTGGGCGTCTCGGTGGGGGTCTCCGACGGCGTCTCGCTGGGCGTCTCGGACGGCGTCTCGCTGGGGCTCGGCTCCGGGTCGCTCGGCTCGGTCTGCTGGCTCTGCCGCGGCGAGGTCGGTCCGGACGACGGCTGGGTCGGCGGCTCGTCGTCGGTGTCGTCGCCGCCGGTGACCAGCGCGAGGGCCACGGCCGCGGCGGCGACCAGGAGCAGCACGATCAGCACGATCGCCCACGGGCCGCGCGAGCGCCGCCCTGCATGCTGGGACGCCAGGGGCGGGGCCACCGGCGTGGAGACGGTCGGCTCCGGCACCGCGGCGGCGCCGGCGAGCACCTGGGTGCTGGTCGAGGCCGGGGCCGCGATCACGGCGGTCGCGGGGTCGCGCATGGCCGCGGCGAAGGCCGCCGCGTCCGGGTAGCGCTCGGCGGGGTCCTTGGCCAGCGCCCGCCGTACGACGGCGGCGAGGTCGGCCGGGATGGCGGCGGGCAGGTCGGGGACGGGCTGCTGGAGGTGGGCGAGCGCCGTGGCGATCGGGGACTCCGCCTCGAAGGGCCGGTGCCCGACGAGGCACTCGAAGGCCACCACGCCGAGGGAGTAGACGTCGGAGGCCGGGGTGGCCGGGTTGCCGCGGGCCTGCTCCGGCGAGAGGTACTGCGGCGTGCCCATGACCTGGCCGGTCTGGGTGATGCCGACGCCCTCGGCCGCGCGGGCGATACCGAAGTCGGTGATCTTGATCCGGCGGTCGGGGGTGACCAGCAGGTTGGCCGGCTTGATGTCGCGGTGCACGATCCCCGCGCGGTGGGCCACGGCGACGGCGTCGGCGGCCTGGGCGAGCAGGTCGCGGGCCACCTCGGGGTCGAGGGGCCGGCCGCCGCGCAGCAGGTCGGAGAGCGGCTTGCCGTCGACGAGCTCCATCACGAGGTAGGGGCGCGGGTGACCGGAACCGTCGAGGGCCGTGGCCTGGCCGAAGTCGTGGACCCCGGCGACGCCGGGGTGGTGCAGCGAGGCGGCGTGCTGGGCCTCGGTCTCGAACCGGGAGCGCGACGTCGCGTCGTCGGCGTACTCGTGCTTGAGCAGCTTGACCGCGACCTCGCGGCCCAGCGTGGTGTCGGTGGCACGCCAGACCTCGCCCATGCCGCCGGTCGCGATCCGCGAGTCGAGGCGGTAGCGGTGCTCGTCGTCGGCGAACTGCTCAGTCATTGATGATCGCCTCCATCACGGCCTTGGCGATCGGGCCGCCGAGCTGGCCGCCCGCGATCTCGCCGCGGGGGATGTCGGCCGACTCGATCATCACGGCCACGGCGACCTGGGGGTCCTCGGCGGGCGCGAAGGAGACGAACCAGGCGTAGGGCGCCACGTCGTCCTGGCCGCTCTGGGCGGTGCCGGTCTTGCCGGCGACGGTGATCCCGTCGATGGCGGCCGGGCTGGCCGTGCCGTTCTCGACGGTCTCGACGAGCAGGGCGGTCAGGTCGCTGGCGGTGGACGAGGAGACGGCCTGGGACAGGTCGCTGTCGTCGGTCTTCTCCAGGACGTCGTACTCGGCCGACTGCACCTCGTCGACGATGTAGGGGCGCTTGACGACGCCGTTGTTGGCGATCGCGGCGACCACCATCGCCATCTGCAGCGGGGTCGCCTGCACCTCGAACTGCCCGATGCCGGACTGGCCGGTCTGGGGCGGGTTCATCTTCTCGGGGAAGTTGGACCTCGCCTGCGGCTTGAGGTCCTCGAGGTAGTCGCTGTTGAACCCGAAGGCCTCGGCCTGCTCGATCATCGCGTCGGCGCCCACCTCGTTGGCGAGGGCGGCGAAGGTCGTGTTGCACGACTGCGCCATCGCCTGCCGGAACGGGATCCGGTCGGTGCCGCAGTCGCGGCCCTCGTTGTCGATCAGCCCGCTCTCGCCGGACGTCTGGGGCAGCTGGTAGGTGGCGCCACCGGGCACCAGGTCGTCGGCGGAGTAGGCGCCGCTCTCGATGGCCGCCGCCGCGGTGACCAGCTTGAACGTCGATCCCGGCGGCAGGGTCTTCTGGATGGCCCGGTTGAGCAGCGGCTCGGACTCGTCGGCGAGGAGCCGGTCGTAGGTGTCGGAGACCTCGTCGAGGTCGTGGGACGCCAGCTTGTTGGGGTCGTAGGTCGGCAGCGACACCATCGCCAGGATCTTGCCGCTGGACGGGTCGAGCGCCACGACCGAGCCCTCGACGGCGCCGGGCAGGGCGTCGAGACCCTCGTAGGCCGCCTCCTGGGCGTCGGCGTCGATCGTGAGCTGGACGCTGCCGCCCTTGTTGGGGTTGTTGCTCAGCAGGTCGACCAGCTTGGTCACGAACAGCCGCGGGTCCTCGCCGGAGAGCACTTCGTTCTGGGACTGCTCGATGCCGGTCTGGCTGAAGTAGGAGAAGTACCCGGTGATCGGCGCGTAGCGGAACGGCACCGGGTAGGTGCGCTGGCACTCGAACCGGTCGTCGCT
>JBAZRQ010000140.1:0-5969 GCA_041662925.1 Nocardioides sp.
CCGGCACGACCGTCCGACTCGGCTATGGTCAGGTCTTCGCCCGGGGTTGCCGGACCGCGGTCAAGGTCGGCGCGGTCATGAATCGGCTGGGGTGGGACGGGGAGGTCACGCCCTGCCCGCAGTGCGGTGGATCGGATGAACCTGGTTCATCCCAGCCACCGCGCTCGGCGCCGCTCGCATAGCACGCACAGCTCCCGGGCCAGCGGCGTCGGTCCCCGGCGCGCCGCCGACCCGGCGCCATCGAGCACCTGGGCGCGACGATGTCGGTCACCGTCCGCCGCGGCCGGCGGGTCGTCTGGCGTGGCAGCTCCGCCCTCGCGGCGCTCGAGCACGGCGGGCTCGAGCGGGCCGCGGCCGAGCTGGGGCGGCGCGGCGTACCCGTCGACGAGACGGGTGCCGGGCCGCAGGACGTCCTACGGCCAGAGCCACCCGAGGCTCCGTCCGGCTGACGTCCCGGGCTCCACGTTGGATCACACCGGCGGGTTCCGGTGCACCAGGCGCAGCCAGTCGACGCGGGCGAGCAGGACCAGGGCCGCGAGCATGACGACCTGGACGGCGACTCCCCACGGCGAGGTGAGCGAGGACAACAACACCTGCCCGGTGTCGGTGTTGCCGACCAGCTCGGCGCCGCTCGCGTAGAAGGCGTAGCTGACCAGCCGGCCGGTGAAGAACGCCGCAGTCAGTGGCAGCAGCCGGACCGACATCAGCCCGGCCGCCTCGAAGAGCTGGGCCGACGGGATCGGTGAGACCGCGAAGAGCGCCAGCCCCGCCACCGAGCGCCCGCGCTTCTCGGCCAGCAGGGCACCGGCCGCCTCCAGGTTCGCCCGCCACCGCCGCGGCAGGTGCCGCCCCAGGCGGCGGGTGGCGTGGGCGAGCACGAGGCGACCACTGGCCGCCGACAGGGCCCCCACCACCACCAGCAGCGGGAGCGCGAAGTCGCCGTTCAGGGAGAACAGCACCAGCACTGCCCACGTGGGCGGGCCGAACGCCGGGAGCAGGTTGATCCCGAACACGGCCGCTGCGACCAGCGCGTACGCCTCGACCTGGCCCACTGCCCCTCCTCCGGATGCCCGAAGTATGCCGCCCCTGCCGGCGTCGGCGTCGCTGGGTAACCCGATCGCGCCGTCGTCGTTGGGCCCGACATGTTGGCTCGTCGTCTCGCGGGACCTGCCCTGACCGTCCTCCTAGCACTGCCCGTCGTGCTGGCCGGACCGGCCCCCGCCGCCCCACGTCCCGAGGTCTCGCCCAGAGCGGCCGACCCGCACTGGGTGGCGACCTGGTACGGCGCGCCGCAGGACAGCACCGCGTCCGCGACGCACCAGTCCTACCGGATGATCGTCCACGGCGCGCTGGGCGGACGGACCGTCCGGCTGCGCCTCAGCAACAGGTACGGCACCGGTCCGCTGCGGCTCAGCAACGTCAGCATCGCCCGGCCCGTGGGACAGAGCCCGCAGCTGCAGGCTGGCACCCTGACCCGGGTGACGTTCGGCGGCAGCCGCGATGCGGTGATCCCCGCCGGGGGCGAGCTGCGCTCGGACCCCGTCGCCTTCCGGTTGCCGGGCGACGCGGACGTGGCCGTGAGCTTCGACCTCCCGGGCTCCGCCGCGTCGGTGACGCAGCACCCGACGACGTACAGCACGTCATGGGTGACGCTGCCGGGCGACGGAGGCCACGCCACGGAGTCCTCCGGGGCCGCGTTCGTGATGGCGAGGATGCCCTGGAGCTTCCTGACCGGGCTCGAGGTCGATGCCGCTCCCGATGCCTCCACGGTGGTGGCGCTGGGGGACTCGATCACCGACAGCGTGTTCCAGGTGCCGAACGGCAACACCCGCTGGCCCGACCTGGTCAACGACCGCATCGCCGCGTCGGACCGCTGGCAGCGGCTGCGCAGCCTGGTCAACGCCGGCATCTCCGGCAACATGGTCACCGCCGACCGCAACGACCGGGCCCTCAAGGGAGAGGCCGCGGTCACCCGGATGGCCTGGGACGTCCTCGACCAGCCCAGCGTCTCCCACGTGGTGGTGTTCGAAGGGATCAACGACGTGGGCGCCGGCGTGGACGCCGCGACGGTCATCGCCGGGCTGCGTGACCTGGTCGCGCAGGCGCACCGTCGCGGGCTCGGGGTCATCGTGGCCACGCTGACCCCGACGTACGGCTCCCTCGCCTACGGCCGGCGCTACCACGACAAGCAGGCAGTGCGATCGGCGGTGAACCGGTGGATCCGGACCAGCGGGGTGCCCGATGACGTGCTCGACTTCAGCGCGGCCGTGAGCAGCGGCACCTCGCCGGAGAGCTGGCTCGCGGCCCTCACCGCCGACTTCCTCCACCCGAACCCCGGTGGCCTCGAGGTGATGGCCCGCGCCTTCCCGCTCCGCTACCTGGGGTGAGCGCCCGGGCAGTGCCGCCAAGGGCTCACTTCCCGCGGATGGTCTCCCGTGCGCCCCGGTGCTCGAGCCGCTCGACCGCGTGGCCGAGCGTGGTGAGGAGCTTGGCGACCGCGCCGTCGATGGCGGCACTCGCGTCGGGTGCTTCATGAGTCACCGCGATCGACCTCAGTCCGGGCGGCCGTGCCTCGATGGAACAGCGCACGCCCGAGCCCGTCTCGGCGGCCCGGCGGGTCAGGTGCACGTCGACGCGGGTGAGGTGGTCGGCGAACCTAGCGAGCCGGTCCCCGACGTTCGCTTCGATGCGTGCACCGAGCTCGGCGTCGACGACGACGTGGTGGTCGGTGTGGAGATGAACCTTCATCGTGGTGGCCATGTGGCCAGCCCAGCACCTGCGACAGGTGGCCCGTAGGGGCCAAGGTCCCGGCCTCAGGCCCGAAGGACCGTGGTCGCGTTCACCTGCGCAGCTGATCGGCGCGACGTCATACGAGCCGGCGGTCATCGCGACCGGGACGTAGGACGTCCGGAGGCTGGTCCCGGCGCAGCGTTCGAAGGCCGACATCGGCCTGGTGGGCGGAAGGGTCCGAGGCGCGCAGGAACGTCAGGCGAGAGACGTCCTCGACGATGAGGTCGGTGAGCCTGGCGTTGAACACCACGCCGTAGTCCGCGGCCAGGTGCGTCTCGAAGGCCGCGCGATCGACGTAGCGCTCGAAGACGAAGAAGCGGCAGCGATCGAGGGCCTCCTGGTAGACGGTGAACTCGATGTTTCCCGGCTCCTGCGCCACGTCGGCGGCAAGCCCGCGGATCAGCCGCTCGACGGTGGTCAGCTGTTCGGGTCGCGCCGTGAACCGGGCATGCAGGATGACTTGTTCACCCATGGGCCAGTCCTTTCGTCGCCGGCGCGGGCAGGTCGTCGAGTCGAGGCGGGTCGGCGCCGTGGCGACCGGCCGTGATGGCGGCGACCGCGGCGGCGAAGTCGCCGATCGCGGCCAGGTCGTCGAGGCCGAGCCCGTCTCGCACCGCAGCCGCGGCATCGAGGTCGAGCAGGCCGCTGATCAGCGCGCCCATCCAGGCGTCGCCGGCCCCGATCGTGTCGACGACCTCGACCGCGATCGGCGCCACGACCAGCTGGTGCCAGGCCGAGTGGAGCACCGCGCCCTCAGCGCCGAGCGTGAGCGCGACGAGGCGCGGCCCTTCACGCAGCAGCCGGTCGGCCACCTCGTCGTTCGTCAGGCCGGGGTACAGCCAGGCGGCGTCCTCGTCGCTCAGCTTGACGACGTCCACCCAGGGCAGGACCTGCTCGAGGTGGAGCACGGCGGCCGCCCGGTCACCGATCAGGGCGGGACGGACGTTCGGGTCGAGCGTGGTGAGGGCGCCGGCGCCGGAGGCGAACCGCAGCAGTGTTCGCATGTCCGCGGTCGGGGTGTGGAAGAAGGCAACGGAGCCGACATGGAGCACCTCCGCCCCGAGATCCGGGACCGGGAACGCCGGCCAGGTGAGGTCGAACTCGTAGGTGGCCGACGCGTCGGCGCCGATGCGGGCGACCGCGCTGGAGGTTCGCTCGAGCGGCGGGGTGGGCAGGACGCTGACGCCGGACTCCACCAGGTGAGCGCGGATTGCCCCGCCCCGGGCGTCCGGCCCGAGCGCGGTCAGCAGGTCGACGGAGACCCCGAGCCGGGCCAGGGTGACTGCGACGTTCAGGGGCGAACCGCCGGGCGCCTCGACGGGTGGTCGACCGGGGGCGACGACGACGTCGACGAGGCTCTCGCCGACGACGAGGACACGGGAACGTGGGGACAACGTGGGGCTCCTCGAGGATTGGCCGCGCCGCGGGGGTTCTGGTGGACGGCCCCGCGGCGCGACGGCAGAGGTGGAGTGCAGGACAGGGCGATCAGGTCACGGCGCTGCCGAGCGGGAGCGGAGATTCAGGACCTGGCGCATGGGTGGGCCCCTTCCGGGGGGAGGAGTTGACGGCGGTCGCGGCGCTCGACAACGTTGTCAAAGACGGTTCTAGATGTGACCTGGGGCACACGTCAATAGGCAGCGCCAAACTTTTCCTTGGCGCGGTGAGGGTCCTTGACACCGTTGTCGAGTGTGGGATCCTCGGGTCTGAGCCCGGCGGGCCGGGGCGCGCCGCTCAGTGCCGCGTCCCCAGCCCCGCTCAGCCCTCAGCCCTCAGCCCTCAGCCAGGACCTGCCCATGACCACGCTGCCGCGTCGCCCTCGACCGCCGACGCTGAAGGACGTGGCCGCGCTGGCGCGGGTCAGCACCAAGACGGCGTCCCGGGTGGTCAACGGCGAGCCCGGAGTGGTCCCCGAGAAGGTGGCGGCGGTGCAGCGCGCCGTGCAGCAGCTGGACTACCGGCCGAACATCACGGCCAGCAGCCTGCGCCGGCTCGACGGCCGGACCGCGGCCGTCGCCGCGCTGCTCGAGGACCTCGCCAACCCGTTCTCGGCCGAGGTGCACCGAGCCCTGGAGGACGTCGCGCACGAGCACGGCGTCCTGATCTTCGCCGGCAGCGTCGACGAGGATCCGGTGCGAGAGCGCCAGCTGGTGCGGGCCTTCACCTCCCGGCGGGCCGACGCCCTGGTCCTCGCCCCGACGACCGACCACCAGGGCTACCTCGAGCACGAGGTCCCCGACGGCACGCCGGTGGTCTTCGTCGACCGAGCGCCGGTCGGGTACGACGCCGACGCCGTGGTCACCGACAACCTCGAGGGTGCTCGCCGAGCCGTGGAGCACCTGATCGGCCACGGACACCGGCGGATCGCATTTCTCGGCGACCTCCGGCACATCGCCACAGCACGGGCTCGTTTCGACGGCTACCTCGAGGCGATGAGAGCGGCGCGACTCGACGTGGTGCCCGAGCTGGTCGTCCATGACCTGAAGACCGCCGACCACGCGTCGACCGCCCTCGCCCAGGTGCTCGACGCGGCCGAGCCACCGACCGCCCTGTTCACCGCGCAGAACGAGATCACGAGGGGGGTCCTCCGGGGCCTTCAGGCGCGTGGCCTCCAGCACACCGTTGCGATCGTGGGCTTCGACGACTTCCCCCTGGCGGACCTCCTGCAACCAGCCGTCACAGTGGTGGCGCAGGACCCGACCGCGATCGGACGCGCCGCCGCCGAGATCCTCTTCGCGCGGCTCGCGGGCGACGACGGGCCACGTCGTACGGTCGTCATCCCGAGCCGGCTGATCGTGCGTGGCTCGGGCGAGCTGCCGCCTGCTCCGTGAGCGGCCGGACGTCGACGCGGATTGTTGCCGCGCCGACCGGATGGTCGGTGGTCGTCGTTCGATCCCGCCGGGAGGTGCCGCCGAGACTAAGGTGAGTGCTTGGAGCTCGCCGCTCAGGGTGACACCAACTCGGCAAGGGGCGAGAGTGGCAGACGACGGGCACGCGATGATCGCGGTTCAGGGCGTGTCGAAGACGTACACGCTCGGCTCGGTCCACGTCGAGGCACTGCGCGACATCACGCTCGACATCGCGCCCGGCGAGATGGTCTGCATCATGGGCCGCAGCGGGTCCGGCAAGAGCACCCTGCTGCGCCAGTTGGGGCTCATCGACCGCCCCACCGCCGGCACCAT
>JBAZRQ010000141.1:0-5891 GCA_041662925.1 Nocardioides sp.
CTCGCGCATCCGCTCACGGTTGGCGTCGACGCTGCCGGGGTCGGTGAGCAGCAGCTTGTTGGGGATCAGCGCGAACGGCACGAGGGTGCCGCCCGAGTGGAAGTAGCGGAAGACGCCGGTGCAGACGCCGAGCCAGTGGATGTTGAAGACGTCGTCGGCGGCGACCACGCCGCCCGGCGCGAGCGTGGCCTCGGCGATGCGCAGGTCGTTGAGGACGTAGTCGGCGCCGTGCCCGCCGTCGACGCTGAAGAGCCGGAAGCGGGGCCCCGCGTCCAGGAACCCGTCGGCCTCGAGCTCCAGGCTCGAGCCCTGCACGATCTCGGCGCGGTCGTCGAGGCCCCACGTGCGCAGGTTGTCGCGGAAGTCGTCGAGTGCCCGGTTGGACGTGCCGTCCTCGTTGAGGTGCTGGAGGTCGAAGACGTCGATCGCGACGGCGGAGTCGCCGGCGGGCGCGTCGATCGCCATGGCCAGGAAGGACTTGCCCCGGTGGACGCCGATCTCGCACAGCCCCCCGGCGACGGCACCGCGCTGGGCCTGCTCGAGGCCGGCGAGGTAGAGCGCGGTCGAGGGCACCAGCCAGCCCTGGACGGCGTCGAGGCCGCTGCTCAGGTAGGCGAGCTTGCCGGGGGACAGCTCGGGTGACACGTAGGTCGCCTCGTCCTTCACAGCGTCGTCCATCGAGCCCTCCCGTCGGGATCCGGACCCGCGGGTCCGAGTCGGTGGTCATGGTGCCGTGGCGGCCCGGCGGAACGCAAACGCCTCACGCACCCTCGGCGGCGAGCAGCTCCCGGCCACGCGTGGCCCCGGCCGCGTGCTCGTCGTCGGGCACCGGGTGGTCCTGGTCGGCGTCGACGACGGGGCCGAGCAGGTCGGGGCGCAGGGCCCGGCCGACCAGCCCGCGCAGGTGCTCGGCGAGCCAGTCGTCGCGCACGTAGGTGCCGTCGGCCTCGCCGAGCTCGAGCTCCCGCCGCAGGGGGGTCCGGGCGAGGTAGGCCTCGAAGAGCTCACCGGCCTGGTGGCGCCGGTAGTCCTTCATGCCGTGGTGGCGCGGGCTGGGCCGCAGGTCGGGGTTGCTCTGGTAGGAGAGGCCGGCGTTGACCACCTTGCGCTCCAGCTGGGCCCAGGACCGCCACGGGAGGTGCAGCACCTCGGTCGCCACCTCGGGCGGCGGCTGCCCGTTGCTGGGGAGCGAGACGAAGTGGTTGCCCTGCGCGACCGTCACGTCGGTCTCGCCGCGATGCATGGCGTTGGGGGTCGGCTGGGCGTGGATCCCGATCTCCTGCAGCTGCGCCTCGCTGCGGTGGTCGCGCCAGGCCAGCCGCCCGATCCCGCTGCCGGACCAGGCCGCGGGGCCGACCAGGTTGGTGACGGGCACGGTGAACGCGTTGAGGTGCAGCGGTGTCGCCTCGAGCGCCTCGCGCAGGGTGAGCGTCCGGTCGAGGGGCACCTGGAACTCGTCGGCGTCCAGGTTGAGCACCCAGTCGGCGCCGTGGGCGGTGCGTGCCCGCCGGGCCATCTGCGTGACCACGACACCCTGTTGCTTGCGGTGCACCGGGTCGTGGTGGAGCTCGACCCGCCCGGTCTCGACGTAGGCGCGCAGCACGTCGGTGGTGCCGTCCACGGACGCGTTGTCGGTGACGATCACCAGGTCGACGCCCTGGTCGAGATGGTGCTCGAGCATCGCAGCGACGATGTCGATCTCGTCGCGCACCATCATGGTGGCGACGAGGGTCAGAGGCATGGCCCGACCCTAGATCAACCCATCCTCCGCGAGGCGCGGCAGGCCCCGGAGGCGTAACACGGAAGTAACACAACCCCGGAACTCGTTGCGTGCCCGCAACAAGTCAGCGCGGGCCTCGAAACCTCGGGCCTCGAAGGTTTGGGCCAAAGAGGTGGGGATCTCGCGGCGACAACGCGGTCGCGGTCGGGTCACGTCTCCCCGGTAGCAAATCCTGGAGGTTCTGTGGACGGCTATTACGCCTTCATGCTGATCGCGACAGCCCTGGTCCTGATGATGACGGTGCCGGCGCTGGCGCTCTTCTACGGCGGAATGTCGCGGTCGAAGTCCGTGCTGAACATGATGATGATGTCGTACATCGCCGCGGCGATCGTGGGCATCCTCTACGTCGCCGTCGGCTGGTCGATGGGGTGGGCCGGCGACGGGACGTTCTTCGCCAGCCCGACTGACCTGTTCTGGCTCGACACCGTCGGCACCGCCGACTACGTCTTCGTGATGTTCCAGATGACGTTCGCGATCATCACCGTCGCCCTGATCAGCGGCGCGGTCGCGGACCGGATGAAGTTCTCCGCGTGGGTCGTCTTCGTGCCCCTGTGGGCGCTGCTGTGCTACTTCCCGATGGCCCACATGGTCTTCAGCTGCACCGAGGACTCGCTCATCTGTGGCCGGATCGGCGCCCAGGACTACGCCGGTGGTACGGCGGTCCACATCAACGCCGGTGTCGCGGCCCTCGTGCTGGTGCTCCTCCTCGGCAAGCGCGTGGGCTGGCCCCGCGAGCAGATGCGTCCGCACAACCTGACCCTGACCATGCTCGGTGCCGGTCTGCTGTGGTTCGGCTGGTACGGCTTCAACGTCGGCTCGATCGTCATCGTCGACCAGGACATCACCGCTGAGATGGGCCGCACCTTCGCCAACACCACGCTGGCGACGATGGCCGCGATCCTCGGCTGGCTGCTCATCGAGCGCCTGCTGCACGGCAAGGCGACCTCGCTCGGCGCCGCCTCCGGCATCGTGGCGGGCCTCGTGGCCATCACGCCGGCCGCCGGTGCGGTCGACATCGAGGGTGCGGTCGCGATCGGCCTCATCGCCGGCGCCGTGTGTGCCTGGGCGGTCAGCCTGAAGTACAAGCTCGGGTACGACGACTCGCTCGACGTCGTGGGCGTCCACCTCGTCGGTGGTGTCGTCGGCACCATCCTGATCGGTGTCTTCTCCACCGCTGACGGCGCGGGCGGCATCGACGGCCTTCTCTACGGCGGCGGCGCGGGCTCCCTGGGCGACCAGGCCCTCGGTGTCCTCGTGGCCATCGTCTTCTCCGGTGTGATCACCGCGATCATCGGTCTGGCCATCAAGTTCACCCTGGGTCTGCGGATCGCTGAGGAGGACGAGGTCGAGGGCATCGACTTCGTCGAGCACGGTGAGACCGCCTACGACCTGCACACCGGCATGGGCGGCGGTGGCGGCGGCGGCGGAAAGACCGGCGTCCTGGGCACCCAGCCCGTCTCCTCGGAAGGAGCACACGCATGAAGCTCGTGACCGCGGTCATCAAGCCGCACAAGTGGGAGGACGTCCGGGAGGCCCTCGAGACCTTCGGAGTGACCGGCATGACGGTCTCCGAGGTCAGCGGCTACGGCCGCCAGAAGGGCCACACGGAGGTCTACCGGGGCGCGGAGTACGACATCGCGCTGGTCCCGAAGATCCGCATCGAGATCGTGGTCGACGACGACGACGCCGACGACATCGTCGGCATCGTGGTCAAGACCGCGCAGACCGGCCGGATCGGCGACGGCAAGGTGTGGGTCAGCCCGGTCGAGACCGTCATCCGCGTCCGCACCGGGGACAAGGACGAGGCCGCGCTCTGAGCGGTCACCCCTGCAGGGTCGACGACCCGGCTGTCGTGAGACAGCCGGGTCGTTTACATGTCTGAAACATTGCGCTTGGAGGGTGGTCGACCGTGACTGCTTCCACTCTTCTGACCGACCTCGCCCCGCTCGTCGCGGACACGACCGGCCTCGACTCCGGCGACACGGCGTGGCTGCTCGCCGCCAGCGCCCTCGTGCTGCTCATGGCGCCAGGTCTCGCGCTCTTCTACGGCGGCATGGTCCGCTCCAAGAGCGTGCTCAACATGATGATGATGACCTTCGGCTCGCTGGCGGTCATCAGCATCGTCTGGGTCCTCGTCGGCTACTCGATGGCGTTCGGCGACGACGTCGGACTCGGCCTCGTGGGCGACCCCACGCAGTACGCCGGCCTCTCGCAGCTGCTGTCGGAGGAGAGCAACGGTGACTCGGGGATCCCGCTCATCCTCTTCGCGGTCTTCCAGGGCCTCTTCTGCGTCATCACCGGCGCCCTGGTGTCCGGGGCGATCGCCGACCGGGCTCGCTTCGGCGCGTGGATGGTCTTCGTGAGCGTGTGGACTGTCGTGGTCTACGCGCCGGTTGCCCACTGGATCTTCGACTTCTCCACCAGCGGCCACGTCGGCGGCTGGATGGCCAACGAGCTGGGTGTCATCGACTTCGCCGGTGGCACTGCGGTCGAGATCACCTCGGGTGCCTCCGGTCTCGCGCTGGCCCTGGTGCTGGGCCGCCGGATCGGCTTCGGCAAGGACCCGATGCGACCGCACAACCTGACGCTGGTGATGCTCGGCGCCGGGCTGCTCTGGTTCGGCTGGTTCGGCTTCAACGCCGGCTCCGCGCTCGGCGCCAACCAGACCGCCGGGGTCGTCTTCGCCACCACGCTCCTGGCCGGCGCAGCCGGCGCCCTGGGCTGGCTCGCGCTCGAGCGGTGGCGCGACGGGCACGCCACGTCCCTGGGAGCCGCCTCCGGCCTGGTCTCCGGGCTGGTCGCCATCACGCCTTCGTGTGCCTCGGTCTCGCCAGTCGGTGCGATCGTCATGGGGTTGGTAGCCGGTGTCGTGTGCGCGCTGGCCGTCGGGCTGAAGTACCGCTTCGGCTTCGACGACTCGCTCGACGTCGTCGGCGTCCACCTCGTCGGCGGCCTCGTCGGCACACTGGGCATCGGTCTACTGGCCACGGCCGCTGCTCCCACCGGAGTCGACGGACTGCTCTACGGGGGTGGTGTCGACCAGCTGGGCAGGCAGCTGGTGGGCGCCGGTGCGGTGTTCGCCTACGCCTTCGTCGTCTCGGGCATCATCGGTCTCGTTGTCGCCAAGGTCATGGGGTTCCGCATCGACGAGGAGCACGAGCTCAGCGGCATCGACCTCGTGGTCCACGCCGAGACCGCCTACGACCTGCACGCCACCGCCGGCGCCCGATCGGGCTCTGGAGTCCTGGGCGGACCAACCGCCCCGAGGGAGGAAGAACGATGAAGCTCATCACCGCGGTCATCAAGCCGCACAAGTGGGAGGACGTCCGCGTCGCCCTGGAGGCGGTCGGGGTCACCGGTATGACCGTCAGCGAGGTCAGCGGCTACGGCCGCCAGAAAGGCCACACCGAGGTCTACCGCGGCGCCGAGTACGACATCGCGCTGGTGCCCAAGATCCGTCTCGAGGTAGTCGTGAACGACGACGACGTCGAGGCGATCGTGACCGCGATCCAGACCAGCGCCAGCACCGGCCGCATCGGCGACGGCAAGGTGTGGGTCGCCCCGCTGGACTCCGTGCTGCGCGTGCGCACCGGCGACCGGGACGACGCGGCGATCTGACCCGATGACCGCCCCCGAACGCGCCACCCGCACCGCCGAGGCCGACGCTCTCTGCGTCGCCGCCTACGAGGACAACGGGGGGCCGGACGCGGGGGCGGCACTGGTCGCGGTCGGGGGCTACGGCCGGGGTGAGCTCGCACCGCACTCCGACCTGGACGTCGTACTGGTCTCTGACGAAGGAGTCGAGCTGGGCGACCTGGCCGAGAAGGTCTGGTACCCGCTCTGGGACTCCGGCAGCAAGCTCGACCACTCCGTGCGCACCCTGCCGGAGATGATCGCGGCTGCCGACGCCGACGTACGGGTCGCCTCGGGACTGCTCGACCTGCGCCACCTGGCCGGAGACCCCAACCTCACGCTGCGCCTGCGGACGACGATGCTCGCGAGCTGGCGCCGGGGAGCGCGTGAGCGGCTCCCGGCGCTGCACGACATGGTCCGGTCCCGGCACCGGCTGATCGGCGAGCTGGCGCACCTGTCGGTGCCCGACCTCAAGGAG
>JBAZRQ010000142.1:0-5887 GCA_041662925.1 Nocardioides sp.
TAACTTCTTGCAGTCAGCCAGCTGGCTGCGGTGGTGGACCAGGAAACAGCTCATGCAGGTGAACTCGTCCTCCTGCTTGGGCTTCACCTCGACGGCGAGCTCCTCGTGCGACAGATCGGCTCCCGGGAGCTCGAACGCCTCAGCGGCTTCGGCCTCGTCCTCGTCGACCTTGCCGGAGTTCTTGTCGTGGCGACGCGCCTTGAGCTCTTCGATGCTCTCCTCGGACTGGTCTTCCTCGTTCTTACGCGGTGCGTCGTAGTCAGTAGCCATGCGTCGCTCACTCCCTTCGGCTGTGTGTTGGCGGGCCAGATTGTGCACCATCCCGACGTCTTCGCAAACACCGGGCTGTGGCAGGGACGGGAACGTCCCCTGACCGGGGGCTATTCCCCTGTCGGGGCCATGGTGTCGGGGACCACAAAACCGGCGTCCTCCACGGCCCGGGCGAGCTCGTCGAAGCCGTGGGCGGGACCACACAGGAGCAGGCTCATGCCCCCCACGCCGGTGCCGATCGCGGTCCGCGCGCCGGCCGCGCGGGCGATCAGGCCCCCGGCGGCGTGGTCCCACAGGTTGACCCCCTCCTCGACGTAGCCGTCGAGCGACCCCTCGGCCACCAGGCACAGGTCGAGGGCGCACGAGCCGAGCCGGCGTACGTCGCGCACGTGCGGGATCAGCCGGGTCAGGGCCTCGGCCTGGCGGACCCGGACCACGCGGTCGTAGGAGAAGCCGGTGGCCAGGAGACGGTGCGACAGCGGCGCCGGGGCACGTACGGCGATCGGTCGCCCGTCGCGCCGCGCCACCGTGCGGCCGTCCTCGGTGCGGGCGACGTACTCGGTGCCGGTGGCGGCGTTGAGCACCACCCCGGCGACCACCCGTCCGTCGACCTCCGCCGCGATCGACACCGCGAACTGCGGCAGCCCGTAGAGGAAGTTGACCGTGCCGTCGATCGGGTCGATGACCCAGCGGACACCCGTGGTGCCGGCCTCGTCGTCGCCCTCCTCACCGAGGAACGCGTCGTCGGGGCGCCGGGCCCGGATGGTGTCGCGGATCAGCGTCTCGGCGGCCCGGTCCGCCTCGGTGACGACGTCGATGTCGCTGGTCTTGGTCGCGGCCACGGTGACGCCGTCGGCCGCCCGCCCCCGCACCAGCGTCGCGGCCAGCCGGGCGGCCTCGAGCGCGAGGTCGGCCAGCTCCTGGTCTAGCCCAGAGTCCGAGGTGGAGTCCGAGGTGGAGCTCACAGCTCGCCGCACAGCGAGGGGCGCTCGCCCTTGGGGTTGGCGCAGCAGCCCACCGGGCAGCGGTCCCACAGCGCGTCCAGGCTGCCCACGCTGGCCCGGACCACGGCCTCGCCGCGCTCCACGGTGGCCCGCTCGAGCAGCAGGTCGCGGACCATCGCCACGAACCGCGGGTCGGTGCCGGCCGTGGCCGCACGCCGGGCCGGGAGCCCGAGGCGCTCGGCGGTGGCGAGGGCCTCGGTGTCGAGGTCGTAGACGACCTCCATGTGGTCGGAGACGAAGCCGACCGGCACCATCACGACCGCGGGGGCACCGGCCTCGTGCAACGTCTCGAGGTGGTCGTTGACGTCGGGCTCGAGCCAGGGCACGTGCGGCGACCCGGAGCGCGAGCAGTAGACCAGCTCCCACGGGTGCTCGATGCCGGTCTCCTCGGACACCTGCCGGGCCACCTCGGTGGACACGCTCAGGTGCTGCTCGAGGTAGGCGCCGCCGGACGGCCCGCTGGTGTCGTTCATCACCGTCGGCACCGAGTGCGTCACGAACGCGAGGTGCGCGCCGCGCCGTACGTCGTCGGGCAGCTCGGCGAGCGCGGCGAGGGTCGCGTCGACGACGGGCTCGACGAAGCCGGGGTGGTTGAAGTAGTGGCGCAGCTTGTCGAGCACCGGCGCGTCCGCCAGGCCCTCGACCGCGTCGAAGAGGTTCTCGCGGTACTGCCGGCAGCTCGACCACGACGAGTAGGCGCTCGTCATGAAGCAGGCCGCGCGGGTCACCCCGTCGGCCGCCATCTGCGCCAGGGTGTCGCGCAGGTAGGGGTCCCAGTTGCGGTTGCCCCAGTAGACGGGCAGGTCGATGCCGGCCCCGGCGAGGTCCTCGCGCAGCGCCGCCAGCAGCTCGCGGTTGAGGTCGTTGATCGGCGACTTCCCGCCGAAGAGGCCGTAGTGCTTGCCCACCTCCTCGAGCCGTTCGCGAGGGATCCCCCTGCCCCGAGTGACGTTCTCGAGGAAGGGCACCACGTCGTCGGGACCCTCGGGTCCGCCGAACGAGACGAGTAGGAGGGCGTCGTAAGGGGTCACGTCCGGATTGGGCACTCCCCCATCGTATGGATCTACTGTTCGCAGGCCATGCTCACCACCTACCGCCGGATCCTCGCCCGCCCCGGGACCGCCCTCTTCAGCGCCACCGGCCTGGTCGCGCGCCTGCCGATCGCCATGGTCGGCCTCGGGATCGTGCTCCTCGTCGAGGACGCGTCCGGCTCGTACGGCGTCGCCGGCGCGGTCTCCGCGGCGCACCTGCTGGCCAACGCCTTCTTCGCGATCCTCCAGGGCAAGCTGCTCGACCGGCTGGGCCAGTCGCGGGTGCTGCCGGTCGTGATCACGGCCTGGGGCGTCGCGCTGGCGATGCTGATGTGGTCGGTCGAGGCCGACTGGCCGATCGGCCTGACCTACGCGTTCGCCGTCGTCGCGGGTGCCTCGCTGCCCTCGGTCGGCAGCTGCGTGCGTGCGCGCTGGTCCCACGTCACCCGCGACCCCGACGAGCTCCAGACCGCGTTCGCGCTGGAGGCCGTCGCCGACGAGACGGTGTTCATCACGGGACCGATCCTGGTCACGCTCCTCGCCACCGCCGTGCACCCGGTCGCGGGGCTCACCGCCGCCCTGGTCGCCGGGGTGCTGGGCACCTACGCGTTCGCGGCGCAGCGCGCGACCGAGCCGCCGACGCACCGGCCGGCGGCGGTGCGGTCGGAGCGGCCACGCATCCCCTGGGCGATCCTGGTCCCCCTGACCGTGGTCTCGACCATGCTCGGGTTGCTCTTCGGGGCCGCCGAGGTCGCGACCGTGGCGTTCGCGGAGGAGCAGGACGGCAAGGCCTTCGCCGGCCCGCTGCTCGCGCTCTGGGCGGCCGGCAGCCTGATCGCCGGTGTCCTCAGCGGCGCGATCACGTGGCGGCGCGGGCCGGCGTACCGGCTGCGCTGGGGCGCCCTGGCCATGACCGTCGCGATGGTGCCGCTGACGTTCATCGACTCGCTGCTGGTCATGGGTGCCGTGCTGTTCGTCGCCGGCTTCGCCATCGCGCCGACCCTGATCGCCACCATGTCGCTGTGCGAGCGGGTGGTGCCGCCGTCTCGGCTCACCGAGGGCATGGCGTTCCTCCAGACGGGCCTGGTGGCCGGCGTTGCCCCGGGTGCCGCGCTCGCCGGCGTCCTGGTCGACAGCTACGGCGCCTCCACGGCGTACCTGGTCCCGGTGGCCGGCGGCGTGCTGGCGCTGCTCGCGGCGCAGGCGATCCGCACTACCGTGGTGCCCGTGATGTCTCGTGACTGACCTCAAGACCTGGCAGAACTGGTCCGGCCTCGCGACCGCCCGCCCGGCGCGCGAGGAGAGCCCGCCCGACGTGGCGGCCGTGGTGGCCGCCGTGGAGCGGGCGCGCACGGAGGGCACGACGGTCAAGATGATCGGCACCGGCCACAGCTTCACCGCGATCTCCGCGCCCGAGCACACGATGCTGCGGCCCGGGGCGATGACCGGCATCCTCTCCGTCGACCGCGACGCGATGACCGTGACCGCCCGCGCCGGCACCCGGCTCAAGCACCTCAACGCCGGGCTGGAGTCACTCGGCCTGAGCCTGCACAACATGGGCGACATCGCCGAGCAGACCCTGGCCGGGGCCATCTCGACCGGCACCCACGGCACTGGTGGCGTCGCCGCGAGCCTGGCCGCGCAGGTCGTCGGGCTCGAGCTGGTCACCGGCACCGGCGAGGTGCTGACCGCGACCGAGCACGAGAACCCCGACGTCCTGGCCGTCGCCCGGGTGGGGCTCGGCGCCCTCGGCGTGCTCACCAAGCTGACGTTCCAGGTCGAGCCGCTGTTCCTGCTGGAGGCCACCGAGGAGCCGATGCGCTGGGACCAGGCGCTGGGCACGTTCGACCAGATGACGGCCGAGAGCCACCACGTCGACATGTACTGGTTCCCCCACAGCGACCGGATGCTCACCAAGCGCAACGTCCGTCTGGCCGCCGACCTCTCCGAGGCCGAGCCGCTCTCGCGGGCCCGCGCGTGGTTCGACGACGACCTGCTGTCCAACAAGGCCTTCGGCCTGGTGACGGCTGCCGCCAACCGCGCGCCCGCCGTGATCCCGCGGATGAACCGGGTCAACGGCCGGCTCCTCGGTGCCCGCACCTACTCCGACGTCGCCCACCGGGTGTTCATCACCAAGCGCAACGTCGTCTTCCGCGAGATGGAGTACGCCGTGCCGCGCGAGGCCGGCCTGGCCGCGCTGCGCGAGGCCCGGATCGCCCTCGACGCCTCCGACCTGCGGGTCAGCTTCCCCGTCGAGATCCGGGTCGCGCCGGCCGACGACATCCCGCTGTCGACGGCCAGCGGCCGCGACTCCTTCTACCTGGCGTTCCACACGCACCGCGCCGCCGACCACACGGCGTACTTCGCCCTGATGGAGCAGGTCATGCGCGCCCACGGCGGGCGCCCCCACTGGGGCAAGGTGCACACCCGGCGGGCCGACGGGCTGGCGCCGCTCTACCCGCGCTTCGACGAGTTCCTCGCGATGCGCGAGCGGCTCGACCCCGACCGGGTCTTCGCCAACGGCTACCTGCGCCGCGTGCTCGGGCCGTAGGGCACCGACGAACCTTTTGCCGCACCGGGCTCGTCTGGTGGTCATGACGAAGGAGAAGCCATGACGCGTCGCGACGAGTTCGCCGAGTTCGTGACCGCCCGCTCGCCGGCCCTGCACCGGGCGGCGTACCTGATGGTCGGCGACGCCGCGCTCGCGCAGGACCTCGTGCAGGAGGCGCTGGTCAAGACCTACGCCGCGTGGCCGAGGCTCCGCGCCAAGCACAACGCCGAGGCCTACTGCCGCAAGGCGATCACGACCACGGCGATCACCTGGTTCCGGCGCAGGAGCTGGCAGGAGCGCCCGATGGAGCACCTGCCGCACGTGGCCGACATACCCGGGCACGACGACGGCGTGGCCCAGAGCCAGTGGCTGTGGGACGGGCTCCAGCGGCTGCCCGTGCGGCAGCGCGCCGCGATCGTGCTGCGCTACTACGAGGACCTCACCGAGGCGCAGACCGCCGAGGCGATGGGCTGCGCGGTCGGCAGGGTGAAGAGCCAGGTCTCGGCCGGCATCGCCAAGCTCCGCAACCACCTCGGCGACTCCGCCGACGACGACCTGCTCCCCCTGACCGATCTGGTGGTGAACCGATGACCGAGAAGCTCCGAAGCCTGCTCCACGACCGTGCGACGGACGTGGACTTCGCGACCCCCGACCTCGACACCCTGGTCCGCGCCGGTGACCGCCGACGGCGGCGCCGCGGCGGCGCGCTCGTCGGTGGCGTCGCGGTCCTGGCTGTGGCCGGTGTCCTGATGGTGCCCGCGCTCTCCGGCGGGGACGACCCGGTGGGGCCGGCGACACACACGATGAGCACCGCTCCCCTGCCGACCGGCGTCCTCAGCTGGGTCACGGGCTCAGTGATCCACGCCGGCGAGAGGGAGACCGACGTCGGCGTCCGGATCGCCGCCTACGTCGCCAATGACACCGGTTACGTGGTCGCCGGCACCGACAACACGGTCTACGCGGTGGTCGACGGAGCGATCTCCGAGATCGGCCGCGTGGACGCCGACTCGGTGCGGCTGGTCACCGACCAC
>JBAZRQ010000143.1:0-4850 GCA_041662925.1 Nocardioides sp.
GACCCCGACACCGACACCGACGCCGCCGCGCTCGTCGAGCACGGGTCGCGGCTGCACCGGCTGCGGCACAGCGACGTCACCGTGTGGGTCACGATGCTGGTGGCGTCGGTGGCCAGCCTGGTGGCGTCGTTCGTGCTCTCGATCGATGCCCTGACGCTCGCCGAGAACCCCAACGCCGACCTCGGCTGCAACATCAACTCGGTCATCAGCTGCGGGACGGTGGCCGGCTCGTGGCAGTCGTCGCTGCTGGGGTTCCCCAACGCGTTCCTCGGTCTCATCACCGAACCGGTCGTCATCACCCTGGCCGTGGCCAGCCTGGCGGGCGTCCGCTTTCCTCGGTGGTTCATGCTGACGGCCCAGGTCGTCTACACGCTCGGTCTCGTGTTCGCCTACTGGCTCTTCCACCAGGCGATGTTCGAGATCGGAGCGCTGTGTCCCTGGTGCCTGCTGATCACCCTGGCGACGACGCTGGTGTTCTTCGAGATGACCTACGTCAACATCCGCGACCACAACTTCTACCTGCCCGCGCGGACGCAGGCGGCGCTCACCCGATTCATCAGGTCCGACCTCGACGTCATCCTTGTCGTCGTCTGGGTGCTCGTCCTGGTGCTGGCAGTGGTGCTGAAGTACGGCGAGGCCCTGTTCAGCTGACCGGCTCAGGCGGCTGTTCGAGACGGACTGCCACCGTGTGGGGCCCGGCCCCGAGGAGCATGACCATGACTCAGCACGACCACGACCACGACCACGACCACGGGCACGACCACGGTCCCCGCCGTGTCGGCCTGTGGTCCAGAGTCGCCCACCTGCTGCGACCGCACAGCCACGATGCCGCCGACTCCGTCGACGCTGAGCTCGAGGGCAGCACCCAAGGCATCCGGGCGGTCAAGATCAGCCTCGTCGCTCTCGGTGTCACGGCAGTGCTCCAAGCGGTCCTGGTCATCGTCACCGGGTCCGTGGCGCTGCTGGCCGACACCATCCACAACTTCTCCGACGCCCTGACCGCGGTGCCCCTCTGGGTCGCCTTCGTCCTGGGGCGTCGGGCGCCGACGAGGCGCTATACCTACGGGTTCGGCCGGGCCGAGGACCTCGCCGGCGTCTTCATCGTCGCCATGATCGCCCTCTCGGCTGTGGTTGCGGGCTGGGAGTCACTGCACCGACTGGCCGACCCCCGACCCATCGAGTACCCGCTGGTCGTCGTCGCCGCTGGTCTCGTCGGGTTCGCCGGCAACGAGCTCGTCGCGCTCTACCGCATCCGCATCGGGCGCCAGATCGGTTCGGCCGCGCTGGTCGCCGACGGGCTCCACGCCCGCACTGACGGGTTCACCTCCCTCGCCGTCGTGGGCGGGGCACTCGGCGTCCTCGCGGGTTACCCGCTGGCTGACCCCATCGTCGGCATCCTGATCACCATCGCCATTCTCTTCGTCCTGCGCGGCGCCGCGGTCGAGATCTATCGCCGCCTGATGGACGCCGTGGACCCGGCGCTCGTCGCGCGAGCCCACGCCACCCTCGTGGCCACCCCGGGCGTCGTCGAGGTCGACGAGGTGCGGCTGCGCTGGGTAGGGCACCGCGTCCGCGCCGAGGCCAGCATCCAGGTCGACGCGTCTGTCACTCTCGTCGCGGCCCACGCCATCTCGGTGGAGGCCCACCACCGCCTCCTGCACGACGTGAGCAAGCTCGAGGACGCCACCGTGCACGTCAGCCCCGGCGGCAGCGTTGGTCACGCACAGCACGCCGCCCTGTCCCACCACCGGAGGCCAGCCGCGGACCACGCACGGAGTTCAGCGGCGGGCGTGGCGGATCGCGTTGAGGCCGACGAGTCGGGCGACGACGAGCGCGACGTAGAAGATGCCGGCGACCTGCTCGACCATCACCAGTGACCGGGCGTGGTCGAGCGCCGGCACGATGTCGGACAGCCCGACGCTGGTCAAGGTCGTGAAGGACAGGTAGAGCAGCTCGAACCAGCTCTGGTCGCTCTCCCCGTTGGCCCCCACGAACGACTCCGGCCAGACGACCTGCGCGGCGGCGTAGACATAGGCGAACCCCCAGGCCACGACGGTGAACGCAGCGCCGGTGGCATAGAGCTCGTCACGAGTCACCTTGTCGTCGTGGAAGAGGTAGCGGATCATCGCGTAGGAGACGTAGAAGTAGAACGGCACGTGGAACAGCGCGGAGACCAGCACCACCCAGTCCGTGGAGGGCTGGAGCGCCTCGAAGATGGTGAACACCATCGCCGGACCGCCGAGCAGCACCGCCACCCAGCTGAGGGCGGGAGTACGGCGCACGGCCCAGGCGGCGAGGAGCACCACCGACACCTGCACGACGCCCACGACGGCCCGGCCGGCGACCGAGCCGTCCAGGAACGGGTAGGACAGCACGGCGACGAGCTGCATGGCCAGCAGGATCGCCGAGGGGTGGTCTCGCGCTGTGCGCAGCCGGCTCACGTGTCCGCGTCCTCGTGCAGCGCGAACGAGCCCCATAGATCGAGTTCCACATTCGGCATCCTAGGGAGCGGGTCGGAGCTAGCCTGCTGCAGCCGGGCAACCCGCCGGCCATGGGGACGACCGCGGAACTAAAGACGTGTCTCGTTGTTCCAGAACGAGAACACGTTCTATTGTGGCGGTCGTCGCATTTATGGGGAGGTGACCGACCGATGGCGTTCAGTGCTGTGTCGGTCCTCCGTGGACCCGGTGAGCTCACCGCGATGACCGTCGAGGTCGTCAAGCGGATGTTCACCCGGCCCTTCCAGTTCCGCGAGTTCGTGGAGCAGGCCTGGTTCATCACCAGCGTCACCCTGATGCCGACGATCCTCGTCTCGATCCCGTTCGGTGCGGTCATCTCGCTCCAGGTCGGCAACCTCACCGGGCAGCTGGGCGCCCAGTCGTTCGCCGGTGCGACCGCCGTGCTCGCGGTCGTGCGCGAGGCCGCCCCGATCGCGGCCGCGCTGATCATCGCCGGCGCGGCCGGCTCCGCGATCTGCTCCGACATGGGGGCGCGCAAGATCCGCGAGGAGATCGACGCCATGGAGGTCCTCGGCGTCGACCCGATCGAGCGCCTCGTCGTCCCGCGAGTGGTCGCCACGATGTTCGTCGCGCTGATGATCATCGGGATCGTGATCGGCGCCGGCATCGGCGGCGGCTACTTCTTCACCGTGATCATCCAGGGCGGCTCCGCCGGGGCGTTCCTGTCGTCGTTCACCGCGCTTGCGTCGCTGACCGACCTCTACATCGCGATCATCAAGGCGGTCGTGTTCGGCGGGATGGCCGCGATCGTCGGCGCCTACAAGGGCCTCAACGCCGGCGGCGGGCCGAGCGGCGTGGGCCGGGCGGTCAACGAGTCCGTGATCGTGGCGTTCATGCTGCTGTTCTTCATCAACGCGGTCATCACGGCCATCTACTTCCAAGTCGTCCCACCCCCGGGGCTCTGACGTGGCGAGCATCGGGTCCATCGCGGGAGCGGTGATCGGCGGACGCCGTAGGTCCTTGGAGGCCTACGGCGACCAGCTGATGTTCTACGTCAAGGCGCTCGCGTGGACGCCCCGAGCGATCAAGCGCTACCCACGCGAGATCAAGAACACCCTCGCCGAGGTCGCTTTCGGGGCGGGTGGGCTGACGCTCATCGCCGGAACCGTGGGCGTCATCGCGTTCCTGGCGTTCTTCGCCGGCACCGAGGTCGGCATCCAGGGCTACGCATCGCTCAGCCAGCTCGGCGTCGCGAAGTTCAGCGCGTTCATCTCGGCCTACTTCAACACCCGCGAGGTCGCGCCGCTGATCTCCTCGATCGCCCTGGCGGCGACCGTCGGCTGCGGCTACACCGCCCGCCTCGGCGCCATGCGGATCTCCGAGGAGATCGACGCCCTGGAGGTCATGGGCATCCCGTCGCTGCCGTTCCTGGTCACGACCCGGATGATCGCGGCGTTCATCGCGGTCATCCCGCTGTACGTCGTGGCGCTGAGCGCGTCCTACCTCTCACCGCGGCTGATCACCGTCTATGTCTACGGGCAGTCGTCCGGCACCTACGACCACTACTTCCTGCAGTTCCTGCCACCGATCGACATCTTGTGGTCGTTCTTCAAGCTGCTGTTCCTCGCGGCCGCGATCATCCTCATCCACTGCTACTACGGCTACACCGCCTCCGGCGGCCCGGCCGGTGTGGGCATGGCGGTCGGGCGGGCGATCCGCACCAGCATCGTGTTCACGGTGGTCGCCGACTTCTTCCTCAGCTTCGCCATCTGGGGCTCCACCACCACTGTGCGGATCACGGGGTAGCCGGGCATGGGCATGTTGGTCAACATCCACCACGACAGCCCGGCGGAACACCGCCGGCTGCTGGTCGCCGGCGTCGTCTTCATCGCGGTGATGTCGACGCTGGTGTGGTTCTCGATCGCGATCTACCAGAAGAAGTTCGACACCGTCACGATGGTGACGATCAAGGCCGACCGGGCGGGCCTGCAGCTGGCCAAGTTCGGCGACGTGCGCCTCAACGGCGCCCTGGTCGGGCAGGTCCGCAGCGTCGAGCAGGACGGTGAGGAGGCGTCGATCGAGGTCGCCCTGGAGCCGGAGGCGGCCAAGGAGATCCCGGACAACATCCTGGTCGAGATCCTCCCGACCACGCTGTTCGGCCAGAAGTACATCGCGTTCGTGCGGCCGGACTCCCCGTCCTCGCAGAGCCTCGAGGACGGCGCCGAGATCCCCTCCGACCGGGTCGAGACCAACGTCGAGCTGAGCCGGATCCTGGCCAACCTCTTCCCGTTGCTGCGCGCGGTCAGCCCGGCCGACCTCAACCTGACCCTCAACGCGCTGGCGACGGCGTTCGAGGGGCGCGGCGAGGAGCTCGGCGAGACCCTCGACCAG
>JBAZRQ010000143.1:4860-5879 GCA_041662925.1 Nocardioides sp.
GGCAGCCTGCCCACCCTGCGCCAGGACCTGATCGTGCTCGCCGACGTCGCCGACACCTATGACCTCGCCGCCCCTGACCTGATCGGCGTCCTGCGCAACCTGACCGTGACCAGCCAGACGGTGCTCGACAATCGCTTGCAGCTCGACGTCTTCTTCACCGACGTCGCCGGTCTCTCCGACACCGCGACCCGGATCCTGGCCGACAACGAGGCCGACATGATCCGGATCGGCCAGGTCTCCGAGCCGGTGCTGCGGCTGCTCGAGGTCTACTCGCCCGAGTTCCCCTGTCTGCTCCGTGGCGCCGCCCGTTACCGGCCGGTGCTCGCCAGCACCTTCGAGGGCAACCAGGTCAAGCAGTTCATCGAGTTCGGCACCGCCCAGTATCGCGCCTACGACGAGCGCGACCTGCCGGAGTACGGCGAGGTCGGCCACGGGCCGTGGTGCTCCGGGCTGCCCTTCCCGCCCGTCCCGATCGGGCCGAACTCCTTCAAGGACGGCTCCGACCTCGACGACAACCCGCCCACCAGCGACCTGCCGGCGATCCCACTCCCGGGACTCTCGCGCGTGGAGGCGGACGCCGCGGCGCAGCGCGGTTTCGGGGCCGGCATGTCCAGTGGCTACGCCGGCAGCGAGGCCGAGCAGGCGGTCGTCAACGCTCTGCTGGCCGGTGAGACCGGTGAGCCCGCCGACAGCTACGGCTCGCTCGGCTCCCTCCTCTACGGTCCCGTGGTGCAGGGAGGTGGCCGCTGATGTCTCGCAACTCCGTCACCATCTCCGCCGGCATCAAGCTCGCCATCTTCACCGTGATCTCGATCCTCGTGACCGGCCTGCTCGCCGCGATCATGGGCAACGTCGGCTTCGGGGCGGGCAAGGAGTACCAGGCGATCTTCAGCACCGCCTCCATGCTCCAGAAGGGCGACGACGTCCGCGTCGCCGGAGTCAGCGTCGGCGAGGTCAAGGACGTCGAGCACTACGAGCGCAACAACGCGCTCGTGACCTTCCGGGTCAAGGCAGACGTC
>JBAZRQ010000144.1:0-5873 GCA_041662925.1 Nocardioides sp.
GCGTAGCGGCGGGATAGTCCCCAACAGGAGAGTGATTTAGGGAGACCTCCTATCGCTCATTCGTTAGGGACTATCCCGACGACGGGGCTACTCGGAGGGAGCGAGCCGGTGGAGGACGGCGGCGGCGGCAGTCCGGGAGGAGGTGGCGTCGTCGAGGGCGTGCTGGGCGTCGGAGCGGAGGTCCTCGGCGTCGCCGAGCTCGTCGTCGACCTTCTCGTACGTCGCCTCGAGCCCGGCCAGCCGGCGCTTGAGCTCGTCGATCTCGGACTGGACCTGCAGGGCGCGGGCCTGGAGCTCGGCGACGTCGCCGACCGCCTCGTCGTACGCCGCCTGGGCGTCGGCCACCTCCTGCTCCGCCTCGGCCAGGGCCGCTTCGGCGGCGGCGCGTGCCTTCCGGTCCCGCTCGGGGTCGGGTACGACGCGCAGGTCGGGTCGGGCCTCCGGTGCCGCCTCGACGGGCCGGGCCGCGAAGCCCAGCGCCTCGGGCAGCGCGACCGCGCCGCTGAGGTCGGTCTCACCGACCCCGGTGGTCGACAGCGCGGTGACGAGGAGCCCACTGCGCACGGCCTGCGAGCAGCGCTCGTCGAGCATCGCCGCGGTCAGCGTGGCCTCGACCTGGTCGGCGACGGCGGAGGTCACCTTCACGCCGGCTTCGGACGCCAGCGACCGGGCCTGCTGCGTGATCGCCGCCGTCACCTGCCGACGTTGCCGGGTCAGCGCCCGCAGGTCGTCGCCGGACATCGCCGCCTGCGCCTCGCGCAGCGACGCGCCGACCTCGAGGATCCGGTCGACCTGCTCACCCTCGCGCCGCACGAGCAGGTTGACCACCCAGGCCGCGAGGGAGGGCTTCTTCAACGCCTTCACGGGCACGGCGAGATCGGACCCCTTGAGCGCCTTGGCGCGGGCGTCGCGAGCCGGCGTGAAGTCCCCCAGGCTCAGCGCGTAGAGCTCATCGGCGATCGCGAGCAGCTCGTCAGGCATCCGGCGATCCTTCCAGCAGGACCAGCTCGCGCTCCACCGGGTGGGTCGCGCGCCGGAAGGTCACGGGCGCCCTGCCAGGTCCCAGCTCTCGTGGGCGGTGCTGCTGCGCTCGAAGAGCGCGCGCAGCTCGTCCTCGGCGAACCCCTCGAGGGCGAGGCCGATGTCGACCAGCGCTGCGCGCCAGGCGTCGTACGACGTCAGGTCGGTCTCGTGCCGGCCGGTGGCGTCGATGCGCGACGAGACACAGCCGCGCACGGTGTCGAGGCCGGCCTCGTCGCGGCGCTGGACGACCAGCAGCCCGGCGAACCTGCCGTCGGGCGGGCTCGAGAGCGTGGTGTGGGCGTCGAGAACGGCCATCGGGTCGGTGGGGCGGCTGGTCACCTCGAGGCCGGTGAACGAGCCGTTCGGGTCGTTGAGGAACGACCAGCCGTCGGGACGCACCTCGGTGATCTCGAACGTGAACGGGCCGTCGGCGTACTCGCCCACGACCAGCGGCAGCGGCTCCCAGAACCCCTCGCCGAGACCGACGTCGGGCCACCATCGGCCGTCCGGGTTGTCGCTGGTCGGCAGCCCGCTGACGAGCAGGACCAGGTGGTTGAGCGACGGGTCGTGGCGGTGCTCCTCACGGCTCCACACGTGGCCGTGCCGGCGCTCGACCTGGAAGCCGAGGTCGCGCAGGACGAGCTCGAGCACGGCGTTCTGGTGGAAGCAGTAGCCGGCCCGGCCCAGGTCACCGACCCGCTCCAGGCTGGACTCGGGGTCGACCGACGGGGTCCGGCCGAGCATGATGCCGAGGTTCTCGTAGGGCACCCGCTCGAGGTGCCGGCGCTGCAGCAGCCGCAGGGACCCCAGGGTGGGCGCGAGGGCGTGGTCGACGCCCAGGTGCCGGAGGTAGGCACTGCTCAACATTCGCCGAGCATAAGCCCAGGTCAGGCCGCGCGGAGTCCGGCGATGATCATCGCCACCGCGAGCCTGACGAGGTCGTCACGGGAGCTGCCGGGCGGTGGCTGCAGGGCGATCCGAAGGCAGGTCGACATCAGCACGCCCATGGTCATGAAGACCAGCGCGTCCAGCTGCTCCGGAGTGAGGTCCGGACGGTGACGGCGCGGCAGGACCGCGGCGAGCTGGAAGAGCCGCGACTCCACCTCGGGCAGCACGTTGGCGTTGCTGCCCGCCGGCATCGCGTTGACCATCGTCAGGATCACCGCGCGGTGCCGCTCGAACGCGTCGACCAGCGTGAGCACCACCTCGCGGACCGCGTCGTCCGGGGCCAGCTCGAGCGCACGTACGACGCCGGACATCAGGTCGGACGTGATCGCCTCGACCGCCTCGTCGCGGAGCACGCCCAGGATCTCGGCCTTGTCGTTGAAGTAGCGGTAGAAGGTCCCGCTGCTGACGTGGGCGTGCTCGACGATCGCGCTCGTGGTGAGCGAGTCGGCTCCCGACCCCGACAGAAGATGAAGAGTCGAGTCGAGGAGGTCGCGGCGCATCTGGACCGCACGCACCTGGCTGGGCCGGATCCGCTGTTTCTGAGCCATGTCGACGCTCCCGGAGGTGGCCGGCGACCGGTCGCCGAGAAGTGAATGGAACATGAGGCACCGTCACTTTTATGCTCGTCGCATGCTAGCCGAGGTCCCGACCACCGTGCGCCACCAAGCCGAGGCCGTTCGCCGCTTCGGTGACTTCGCCACGACGTACTTCGACTCGATGTGGGTCGGGGACCCGCTCGCCGACGCCTTCGTCGCGGACTTCGCCGCACTCGGCCACGGCAAGGCCATGCGGATGCTGAAGAAGGCCTGTCGCGACGGCATCGACTCGGTGCCGGACGCCCCCGCGTCGCTGCAGGCGCTCTTCGCCCAGCTCGACGCCGTGCCCGAGTGGCTCGACCTCGAGGTGATCGACCGCGACAGCGCCCACATCGGCCGCTACACCCGGCAGTCCGGCATCGTCCTGGGCGCCGCGTCCCTGGTCAGCGGCTACGCCAACTCCGCGGCCTCCCGCCCGCTGGAGATGACCGGCCGCTACATCGAGAACGCCGGCGCCCGCACCATCGAGGTCGGCTCCTGGCTGGTCGAGGTCAGCAAGACCGGCGGGCTCGAGCGCTTCTCGGACGGCTTCGAGCTGACCGTGCGGGTGCGGATCATCCACGCGCTCGTGCGGGCCTCTCTGCGCGACGACCCGGCGTGGGACCTCGACGCCTGGGGGGTGCCGATCTGCCAGGCCTTCCTGGGCTACACGCTCATCGAGTTCTGCCTGATCCCGATCCGCGGCATGCGCGCGATCGGGGCGCCGTACCTCCCGGAGGAAGAGGCCGCGGCCTACGCCCGGTGGCGCTACCTCGGCCACCTGCTCGGGATCGACGAGTCGCTGCTCCCCCGCGACCAGGCGGAGCAGGAACGGCTCGAGGACATCTACCTGCTGACCCGTCCGCCGGTCGACTCCTACTGCCGTGAGCTCGTGGGCAGCATCAACTCGGAGTTCCTGGTGCCGGAGATCGAGGAGCTGCTGCCCTCCCGGCCGGCCCGGCTGCGGCGGCTCGCGCCGCCGGTCGTGCACGGTCTCGAGCGGGTCTTCCTCGGCGACCAGATCGCCGACGAGCTCGGCATCCCGCAGGCTCCGCGCACCAAGCGGGTCATCGAGCGGGTCGGTCCGGTGCTCGCACGGGTCAACGCCACGCTGGACCGCTACCCCCGCACGCTCGCGCCGCGCACCGCCCTCGGCGAGCGCTACCGGGTCAAGCAGGACCACCGGCTGCGCACCAAGTACGCCGTACAACACGACCTGGTCGACGAGTCACCCGGCGGCGGCAAGTCGCACCCCGCCCGCGGCTAGCTGCCTCACTCGTCGTCGTCGAGCCCCTGCTCGATCGCCCAGCGGGTCAGCTCGACCCGGTTGTGCATCTGCAGCTTGCGCAGGGTGTTCTGGACGTGGTTCTGCACGGTGCGGTGCGAGAGCACGAGCCGCTCGGCGATCTGCTTGTAGGACATGCCCTTGGCGACCATCTTGAGCACCTCGGTCTCGCGCTCGGTCAGCCGCGGTCGCCCGTCCTCGTCGACCGAGGGGTCGGCGAGCCGCCGGAACTCCCCCAGCACCAGGCCGGCCAGCCCGGGAGTGAAGACGGTGTCACCGCGCGCGACGCTGCGTACGGCGTCGACGAGCTCCGCCCGCGAGGCGGACTTGACGAGGTAGCCGGTCGCGCCAGCCTTGACCGCCTCGAGCACGTCGCCCTGCTCCCCGGAGGCGGACAGGATGAGCACGCGCGCCGACGGGTCCTGCCGCAGCACCTCGGCGGTCACCTCGACCCCGTTGGGCGCCGGGATCTGCAGGTCGAGCACGACCACCTGCGGCCGACAGGCCGGGAAGCGAGCAAGCGCCTCGGAGCCGGTGCCGGCGACGCCGACGACGTCGAAGCCGACGTCCTGCAGGTCCCGCTCTACGGCTTCGCGCCACATCGGATGGTCGTCGACGACCATCACCCGGATCGGCGGCTGGTCGGTCTCCGAGGTCATGGGCGCGACCCTAGAGCAGTGAGGCCACCGAAGGCAGGTAGCCGGGCCCGGCGGTGAGGAAGTCGCGCAGGTCGGCGGCCGGGACCACCACGAGCCCGGAGCCGCCCCGTGTCTCCACGTCGACCTCCGCCATGACCGCTGCTCATCGCGCGACGAACGGTCGGCCTTGACCGCTGAAACTCCCCGCCCTCGGACGCGGCGTCAGGCCGGGCGCACGTAGCGGCCGCGCCGGTGCAGCAGCGGCTCGTGGTCGTCGCCGACCATCACCTCGTCGAGGGAACAGGTGACCTCCAGCGACCAGCCGACCTCACGTCGGTCGACGAGCGTCACCCCCGCCCAGGTTGCCGCCGAGACCAGGCGCGGCCCCCACGGCGTCTGCTCGAAGGTCGCCATCCGGAACGGCCCGCCCGGGGCCGGAGTGGTCCCGGCGAACGCCTCGGCGAGGTCGCGGTCGGGCCACGAGAGCAGCTGTACGACGCTGCGGCCGGTCCCCAGCAGTCGTTCGGTGAGGTCGGCGTCCGGGTCGAGCAGGGCCAGCACGTGGGCCGGCTCGCCGTTGGCGAGCATCATCGAGGTGACCGTGAGGCCCTCGCGGTCCCGGTCGGCACCGGCCGTCCAGAGGCTGACCGCCCCGCCCAGTCGTCCGCGCAGGCGCCGCACCGGGTCCGGGTCGGGGTCGGCGAACGGGTGCGTGCTGTGGATGGTCACGCGGCCGAGCCTGCCACGGGCACCACGAGCTCCCACTCGGTGCCGAACGAGCCGGTGGTGACCTCGGCGGTGCCGCCCAGGTCGGCGATCCGGCCGCGGATCGACTCGCTGACCCCGAGGCGGCCCTCCGCGGCCGCGGCCTCGAGGCGGCCGGCCGGGATGCCCGGCCCCTCGTCGCGCACCGACACCTCGACCCGGTCGGGGAACGACTCCAGCAGCACCCACGCCGGCGCGTCGGCGCCGACATGGACGGCGACGTTGTCGAGGCAGGCCGACACGACGGCCCGCAGCTCGGCGACCACCGCGGCGGGCAGCTCGACCGGCGTACCCGGGGTGGCGACGGTGACCTGGCCCCGGGCGCCCAGCTCGGCGAGCGCGGCGGCCAGGTCGACTTTCGCGTCGGGCGAGGTCGACGAGACCGCGTCCTGCGACCGGATCAGGGTGCGCAGCACCTGCTCCTGCTCCCCCGCGAGCCGGCCCAGGTCGGCGGCCTCACCGCCGAGCTCGGCCCCGCGCCGCTGCACCATGGCCAGCACCTGGAGCACCCCGTCGTGCACCGCGCGGGCGAGCCGCGCCCGCTCGGCGTCGGCGAGAGCGGCGCGTTGTGCCTCGTCGCGCTCCCGGGCCATCAGCTGCAGCGACTCGCACATGAAGCCCACGATCGGGCCGGCCACC
>JBAZRQ010000145.1:0-5845 GCA_041662925.1 Nocardioides sp.
GGGATCTGGATGTCGCGTTCCTCCATCACGTTGAGCATCGCCACCTGGATCCGCTCGGCCAGGTCGGGCAGCTCGTTGATCGCGACGATGCCGCGGTGGCTGCGCGGGATCAGCCCGAAGTGGATGGTCTCGTGGTCGCCCAGGGAGCGTCCCTCGGCCACCTTCATCGGGTCGACGTCGCCGATCAGGTCGGCGACCGAGGTGTCCGGGGTGGCGAGCTTCTCGGCGTAGCGCTCGTCGCGGTGCCGCCACGCGACGGGCAGCTCGTCGCCGAGCTCGGCCGCGCGCCGTTGCGAGGCCTGGGTGATCGGGTCGTACGGGTGCTCGCCGAGCTCGGAGCCCGCGATCACGGGAGTCCACTCGTCGAGCAGCCCGGACAGGGTGCGCAGCAGCCGGGTCTTGCCCTGGCCACGCTCTCCGAGGAGTACGACGTCGTGGCCGGCCAGCAGCGCGCGCTCGAGCTGCGGGATCACGGTGGTCCCGAAGCCGTGCAGGCCCGGCCAGGGGTCGCGCCCCTCGGCCAGGGCCGCCAGGAGGTTGGCCCGGATCTCGGTGCGCAGGGTCCGGTGGACGTGCCCGGAGGCGCGCAGCTCGCCGACGGTGGAGATGGTGGGAGCCTCAGAGGAAGTCACCCTCCGAACCTAGCCGCCCGCGCAATCCTGGAGCGTGATCCAAGACGCCTCCCCACTGGTCCCCACGGGCCGTCACGGTGCTCTAAGGTGCGCCCGGGGAGCAAGACGAGGAGACGCTGTGAGGCGCAAGCTGTTGGCCGTGAACGACTCGGCGTGGCTGTTCGCCGAGAGTCACCGGACCCCCATGCAGGTGGGGATGCTGGCGACCTTCCGCGTGCCGGAGGACCGGCCCACGTTCGTGCAGGACCTGGTGGCGCGGTGGCGCGAGTGCCACGAGTTCGCGCCGCCGTTCAACTACCTGTTCCGCAAGACGCCGGTACCGAGCTGGGTGGAGCTCCCCGACGACGAGATCGACCTCGACTACCACCTGCGCCACTCGGCCCTGCCCGGCGCGGGCTCCCAGCGCGAGCTGGGCGTCCTGGTCTCGCGGCTGCACTCGGCCAAGATGGACCGGCGCTACCCGCTGTGGGAGTGCCACGTCATCGAGGGCCAGGAGAAGGACCGCTGGTCGCTGTACATGAAGGCGCACCACTCGCAGGTCGACGGCGTCGGCGGCATCCGGCTGCTGCGCCGGATCCTCTCCGCCGACCCCGAGACCCGCGGGATGCTGCCGCCGTGGGCGATCGGCACCCGCGGACCGGACCAGTCCGGCCTCGAGAGCGCTCCGAAGCCGTCGACCGTGCCGGCGGAGCCCGAGAAGTCCGAGACGCCAGGGGGCTCGCTGGTCGGCGGGATCCGCGACGGCGTCACGGTGGCCTACTCGCTCGGCAAGACGTACGTCGAGACCGTCACCGGCCTCGGTGACGACGACCAGGCGGCACCGTTCCGCGCCCCCCGGTCGATCTTCAACGGCCGCATCCACACCCCGCGCCGGTTCGCCACGCAGCACTACTCGATCGACCGGATGCGGGCGGTGGCCAAGGCCGCCGACGGCAGCCTCAACGACGTGTTCCTCACCATCTGCGGCGGCGCGCTGCGGCGCTACCTGACCGAGCACGGGAAGCTGCCCGACGAGAGCCTCACCGCCAACGTCCCGGTGTCGGTGCACGACGGCACGGCGGTCCGGGTGGGCAACGCGATCACGTTCCTCTACGCGACGCTCGGCACCGATCTCGACGACCCGGTGGCGAGGATCGAGGCGATCAAGGCCTCGACCCGGCTCGGCAAGGCCCGGCTGCCGGAGGTCTCGGGGGCCGCGATGGACGCCTACACCGCGGTGCTGATGCTGCCGTTCATGGCGCAGGCGATCCTCGGCGTCGGCGGGCGCGGCCGCCCCGCCTCCAACCTGGTGATCTCCAACGTGCCCGGACCGGCCGAGGAGCGTTACCTCGACGGCTCGCGGATGGAGGAGATCTACCCGGTCAGCCTGCTGTTCAACGGCCAGGCCCTGAACATCACGGCAGTGAGCTACGACGGCGAGTTCAACATCGGCTTCACCGGCTGCCGCGACTCGATCCCGAGCCTGCAGAAGATCGCGGTCTACGCCGGCGAGGAGCTCGACCGGCTCGAGGCAGCGCTGGCGTGACTCCCCTGCTGGCCGTCCTGACCGTGCTGGCCGCGGCCCTTGCCGCAGCGCTGGGCCTGACCGTCGTACTCCTGGTGAGGGAGCGGGCCCGGCTCGCTGCCGAGCAGGAGCGCTCGGCAGCGCTCGAGGCCGACCTCGACGCAGCGCTGCGGCCGCGGCCGGCGGCGACCGTCACCGAGCGCGCCGTACGCCGCGTCGTCGAGACCGCGACCCGGGTCCGCGAGCACGGCATCGTCGGGCTGCTCGAGCGCTCGCTGGAGGACCTCACGAGCTGGGCGGCCGAAGAGCGCACCGAGATCGCCAACCTCGCGGCGTCCGACGGCACGGTGACCCTGCTGTTCTCCGACATCGAGGGCTCGACCGAGCTCAACCACCGGCTCGGTGACGCCGCGTGGGTGCGGCTGCTGGCCGCCCACGACGCGGTGGTCCGCGCGCGGGTGGAGCGCTACCGCGGCCAGGTGGTCAAGACCGCGGGCGACGGGTTCATGGTCGCGTTCCGCGACGCCGAGGCGGCCTGCCGGGCGGCGATCGGCGTGCAGCGCGACCTGGCCAGGAGCCTCGACCCGCGGCTGCGCAGGGCGGCCGTCCGGGTGCGGATGGGCATCCACACCGGCACGGTGGTCAGCCGCGACGGCGACTACTTCGGACGCAACGTCGCGATGGCCGCGCGGGTCGCCGACAAGGCCGTCGGTGGCGAGGTGCTGGCCAGCGCCGCCGTCCTCGAGGCGCTCGACGACGACGCGGCCGTCCAGCTGGTCAGGGCGGCCGACGTCGAGCTGCGCGGCCTGCCCGGGCGGCACGAGCTCTTCCGCGTCGAGCGCCGCCGGGCGCTGTCATGAGGCTCCAGCAACCGTGCCCGTGCGGGAGCGGCTCGACGTACGACGCCTGCTGCGGCCGGCTGCACCGCGGCGCCGCCCGCGCGGTGTCCGCCCTCGAGCTGATGCGCGCGCGCTACGCGGCGTACGCCGTCGGCGACCTCGACTTCGTCTTCCGCACCTGGCACCCGCGCACCCGGCCGGACGACCTCGACCCGGACCCGTCGCTGACCTGGACCGGCCTGACCGTCGTCGACTCCGGCGAGGACTGGGTGGAGTTCGTGGCGGCCTACACGCGCGGCGGCGCGGCCGGCGAACGCCGTGAGCGCAGCGTCTTCGAGCTGCGCCGCGGCGACTGGGTCTACGTCGGCGAGGACCCGGCCTGATCCTGCTGGGCCTGATCCTGCTGGGCCTGATCCTGCTGGGCCTGACGCAACCTCTCCTCGGCCCACTGCACCGTGCGCCAGGCCGGCGTCACGTCGACGACCACGGGCGCCCCGCGGGCGTCCAGCAGCACGTTGCCGTCGAGGGCCGCGTGGACGAGCTGGTCGGGCCCGGGTGACCCCGGGTCGACGTCCAGGCCGGGCGGCCGCTCGCGGACCAGGGAGTCGAGCTCGGCGTGCAGCAGCCGTCCGGCGGCCAGGGCCACGTCGAGGTCGTCGCAGACGACAGTGCCGGGCTCGTAGCGGCTCGCCCCCCACCCGTCGACCACCCACGAACCGTCGCGGGCCGGCACCGGCATCGCGATGCGCAGGTCGCGTGGGTGGCGGCCGGGTCGCTCGTCGAGCCGGACCGCGAGCCGGGCCAGCATCGGGCTCAGCCAGGCCTGGACCTCCGGGTCCCGCCCGGGCGAGAGCAGCAGGTCCCCCGCACGCACGCGGTCACCCCGGTCACCGGACAGCCGCGACAAGTCGCCCGGCACGGCGAACAGGTCCAGCACGTCGGCTGGCGGGAGGTCGGGCACCGGGTCAGGCTAATCGGCCGCCGCGTTCGGGTCGTGTGCCCGAGGGTGCGCTCCAGCGCTCTGTGGGGCACACGACCCACCCGCGGCAACCCAACGACACGTCAGCGGCGGTCGCGGAACTCCGGCTCGCGGCCCTCCTTGCGGGCAAGGGTGGCCTCCTCGAAGTTGTCGGTCAGCAGCCGCAGGTAGAGCTGGCCGAGCCCCTCGGAGGTCAGGTGCGCCTCCAGCGACGACGCCGCCATCCCGGCCTGCAGCGACTTCTTGGTGAGCTCGATGCCGGGCTGTGAGAAGCGGGCGATCCTTGCTCCCGTCTCGACCGCGGCGGCCACGACCTCGTCGTGCAGCGACGACACCAGCCCGACCCGCTCGGCCTCCTCGGCGCCGAGGTCGCGCCCGGTCAGCATCAGCTCCGCGGCGCGGGTGGAGCCGATCGCCCGCGGCAGCAGGAAGCTCAGGCCCAGCTCGCTGGCGGTCAGGCCGTTGTTGATCCCGGCGGCCCGGAAGTACGCCGTCGGTGCGGCAAGCCGCAGGTCGCAGGCGAGCGCGAGGCACAGACCGCCGCCGATCGCGGCGCCGTTGACGGCCGCGACGACCGGCTGCGGCAGCCGCCGGATGGTGAGCACGACGTCCTCGAGCAGCTGCATCGCACGCAGGGCGTACGCCGGCGGCGGCAGCCCCTCCAGGCCCGGCGGCACCCCGGCCGACTCCTGGTCGGCCCCGGAGCAGAAGCCCTTGCCCGCGCCGGTCACGACGACCGCGCGGACGCGGGTGTCGGCGCCGACCTCGAGCAGCGCGTCCCGGAACGGCACCATCACGTCGAACGACATGGCGTTCATCCGCTCGGGACGGTTGAGCGTGACCACCGCGACCGTGTCGTGGGGCCGCGCGACCTCGACGTACGCCATCTCAGCCCTCGTCAGCCCTCGTCAGCCCTGGTCAGCCCTGGTCAGATCGCCAGCAGGACCGAGGACCCGTGACCGAAGAGGCCCTGGTTGGCGGTGATGCCCACCCGCGCGCCTTCGACCTGGCGGCCGTCGGCCTGGCCGCGCAGCTGCCAGGTGAGCTCGCAGACCTGGGCCAGCGCCTGGGCCGGCACGGCCTCACCGAAGCAGGCCAGGCCACCGGACGGGTTGACCGGGATCCGGCCGCCGATCGTGGTGTCGCCGGCGCGCAGCAGGGCTTCGGCCTCGCCGCGCTTGCACAGCCCGAGGTCCTCGATCCAGTCCAGCTCCAGCGCGGTCGACAGGTCGTAGACCTCCGCGACGTCGACGTCCTCGGGGCCGATCCCGGCCTCCTCGTAGGCCGCGTGGCCGATCGACTCCTTGAACGTCCGCTCGGGCACGCCGGTCACCGCGCTCGAGTCGGTGGAGAGATTGGGCATGTCCATGACCGTGTTGGGGAACGTCGGCGTGACCGTCGAGATCGCCTTGACGCGGACGGGATCGTTCAGCCCGTGGCGGCGTGCGTAGTCGACGCTGGTCAGCACCACCGCCGCCGCCCCGTCGGAGGTGGCGCAGATGTCGAGCAGGTGCAGCGGGTCGGAGACGACCGCGGAGCCGAGGACGTCGTCGACCGACACCTCCTTGCGGTAGCGCGCGTTGGGGTTGTGCAGCCCGTGCTTGGCGTTCTTGACCTTCACCTGCGCGAAGTCGGCCTGGGTGGCGCCGTAGAGGTCCATCCGGCGGCGCGCGTAGAGCGCGAAGTAGGCCGGGTTGGTCATGCCGAGCAACCGGAACCGCAGCCAGTCGGGGTCGTCCCACCGCTCCCCCGCGTTGGGCGCGAGGAAGCCCTTGGGCGTCGTGTCGGCGCCGACGACCAGCGCGACCTCGCACATCCCGGCGAGGATCCGGGCCCGAGCGGTGTCGAGGGCCTGGGCGCCGGTGGCGCAGGCGGCGTACGACGTGGCGAC
>JBAZRQ010000146.1:0-5828 GCA_041662925.1 Nocardioides sp.
GTCGACCGCACTGGTGGCCGAGGTGCAGGCGTTCGGCACGGCCTCCGGCATCCGGCCCCAGCAGCCGCCGGCGGACAAGCCGGTCACGTCGCACGGCTCCGTGGCGGCGGGCAACATCGCCCAGGGCTCCCTGCTCGGCCTGGACCCCTACCGCCCCGGCGTCACCGAGCTGTCCTGGGCGGCCTCCTGCCCCGGCCTTCCCTCGGCCAACGGCGTGGACGCGTGGATGACCAAGCTGCCCCAGGGTGCGGGAGACGGCCTGCACGCCGCGACGTACTCCGGCTCCGTGCCGATCGGGGAGTTCCTGGTCTTCGCCTACGACGAGGACTGCCAGCCGATGACCGGCGGGTTCGCGCTCTTCGACGAGGCCACGCCGATCCCGGCCGGAGCCGCCTACCTCGGCTTCCTGCTGCTGTACGGCGGCGCCGCGGACTTCGACGTGACGATCACCGAGCCTCGCTGAGGGGCTTGCGCCAGAACAGGAACACGTTCTAGATTGGACAGGTGTCCAGTCAGGTGTCCAACGCGCCCCGCCAGGGGCTGAACCCGCGCCAGGCCGAGACGGTCGAGCGGCTCCTCGCCGCGGGGGACCAGGAGCTGCGTGAGGTCGGTGTCGAGGGGCTGACGGTCCGGACCGTCGCCCTGCGCGCCGGCGTCTCCGCCGCCACGGCCTACACCTACCTGTCGTCCAAGAACCACCTCTTCGCCGAGCTCTTCCTGCGCCTGCTCACCGACGCCGACCAGCCGGTCCCGACCGGCCGGGACGCGGTCGAGCGGGTGCAGAGCGTGACCCGCCAGACCGCGACGTCGCTCGGTGCCTCGCCCGAGCTCGCGGCCGGCGCCACCCTTGCGCTGCTGAGCAGCGACCCGGACATCGCCCGGCTCCGGCTGCGGATCGGCACCGAGTTCGTGGAGCGCTTCCGCGGCGCCCTCGGCGCCGACGCCGACCCGGTGGTGCTCGAGGCACTCGCGCTGGCGTTCTCCGGCGCGCTGCTGCAGGCAGGCATGGGCCTGATGACCTACACCGAGATGGGCGAGCGGCTCGACGCCGTCGTCGCCACGATCCTCAGGGGAAACGTATGACGACCACCCAGAGCACGCAGAGCACCCAGACGCCGATGGCGCTCGATCCCTACGACTACGCGTTCCAGGAGGACCCCTACCCGGTCTACGCGCGGCTGCGTGCGGAGGAGCCGCTGCACCACAACCCCGACCTCGACCTGTGGGCGCTGACCCGCCACGCCGACATCGCCCAGGCGGTGCGCACCGAGGGCACCTACTCCAACTCCTGGGGCGTCGCCATCGAGAAGTCCGCCTGGGGACCGGACGCCCACCGCGTGATGTCGATCCTCGGCATGGACCCGCCCCGCCAGACGACGATGCGGTCCCTGGTCTCCCGAGGCTTCACACCGCGCCGGGTCACCGAGCTGCTGCCCCGGATCCAGGCCCTCACCGACCAGTACCTCGAGGAGTGCCTCGAGCGGGCCCAGGAGGGCTTCGACTGGGTCGCCGACTTCGCCGGCAAGCTCCCCATGGACGTGATCTCCGAGATGATGGGGGTGCCGCCCGAGGACCGCGACGAGGTACGCCGGCAGGCCGACGTCGTCGTGCACCGCGAGGAGGGCGTCTACGACGTCCCGCCCGCCGCCATGGACGCCTCGCTGTGGCTGGTGGGCTACTACCAGGAGATGGTGACGAAGCGCCGTCGTCAGCCGCAGGACGATCTCACCAGCGCCCTGCTGGCCGCGGAGATCGACGGGGAACGGCTCGAGGACGAGGACGTCATCGCGTTCCTCTTCCTGATGGTGGTCGCCGGCAACGAGACGACCACCAAGCTCCTCGGCCACTCCCTCTTCCACCTGTCGCGCCACCCCGACCAGCTCGAGCGGGTCTTCGGCGGGGCTGACGGGGCCGGCGACCCGGAGCTGGTGGTGCCGTGGATCGAGGAGACGCTGCGCTTCGACACCTCGAGCCAGCTGCTGGCCCGCTACCTGCTGCGCGACGTCGAGATGCACGGCCGGGTCGCGCCGAAGGGCTCCAAGCTGCTGCTCTGCCTGGGCTCGGCCAACCGCGACGAGCGCGTCTTCAGCCGCCCCGACGAGTACGACATCTTCCGCGACAAGGACGAGCTCGCCCAGATCCTCTCCTTCGGGGGTGGGCGGCACTTCTGCCTGGGCGCCAACCTCGCGCGCCTCGAGGCCCGGATCGCGCTGACCACCCTGGTGCAGCGGGTCCGCTCCGTGGAGGTCGACCACGATCGGTGCGACCGGGTCCACTCGCTCAACGTGCGCGGCTTCGCGTCCGTGCCGATGCGGGCGGAGCTGCGATGAGCAGGTATGCGCAGCCCGACCGCCGCCCCGCCGTCGTCACGGGCGCCTCGTCCGGCATCGGCGCCGCGACGGCCTTGGCGCTCGCGGCCGCCGGCCACCCGGTGGCGCTGGGCGCACGGCGTACGGACAAGTGCGAGGAGATCGCGGCCCAGGTGCGCGAGAGCGGGGGACAGGCCAGCGTCCACCCGCTCGACCTCACCGATACCGACTCCGTGACGGCGTTCGCGAAGGCGGTGACCGCCGACCTCGGCGACATCGAGGTGGTGATCAGCAACGCGGGCGCGGTCGCGCCCGGCACCATCCACGAGGTCGACAGCGAGCGCTTCGCCAGCGAGCTCGACCTCAACGTCGTCGGCGCCCACCGGCTGGTGCGCGCGTTCGTGCCCGGCATGGTCGAGCGTCGCCGCGGCGACCTGGTCTTCGTCTCCTCCGACGTCGCCGTGCGACCGCGCCCGTTCATGTCGTCGTACGCCGCCGGCAAGTGGGGGCTCGAGGGCATGGCCCACGCGATGCAGATGGAGCTCGAGGGCACCGGCGTGCGCGCCAGCATCGTGCGCCCGGGCCCGACCTGGAGCGAGATGGGCACCGACTGGGAGGACGAGGAAGCAGCGTTCGTGCTCAACCAGTGGGTGCGCTTCGGCCTCGCCCGCCACCCGCACTTCATGAAGCCGACCGCGATCGCCGACGCGATCACGACGGTGGTGAACGCTCCGAGGGGCGTGCACTGGAACTTGGTGGAGGTCTCACCCGAGGCACCCCTTTCGCCGCAGGAGGAACGATGACCGACACGGTAGGCAGCACCACCGACATCCCGACCGAAGAGATTCAGGAGGTGTCGTACGCCGTTCCGGACGACGGCTACGGCCACCTGGCCGAGATGCGGGTGGACCCGATCGGGCTCTTCGAGCGGGTGCGCGCCGAGTGCGGCGAGATCGGCCGCTTCCGGCTGGCCGACAAGGACGTCGTGCTCGTGTCGGGTGCCGAGGCCAACGAGCAGTTCTTCCGGGCCCCCGACTCGACCCTCGACCAGGCCGCGGCCTACCCGTTCATGACCCCGATCTTCGGCAAGGGCGTGGTCTTCGACGCCTCTCCCGAAGAGCGCCAGCAGATGCTCAAGAACCAGGCGCTGCGCGGCGACATGATGCGCGGCCACGCGGCCACGATCGAGAACGAGATCAACCGGATGGTCGCCGACTGGGGCGACGAGGGCGAGATCGACCTGCTCGACTGGTTCGCCGAGCTCACCATCTACACGACCTCCGCGTGCTTGATCGGCAAGCCCTTCCGCGCCGAGCTCGACTCGTCCTTCGCGCACTACTACCACGAGCTCGAGCAGGGGACCGACGCGATCGCCTACGTCGACCCCTACGCCGACATCGAGAGCTTCCGCCGGCGCGACGCGGCGCGCGAGAAGCTCGTCGAGCTGGTGCAGGGCATCATCGACAAGCGGGTCACCCGGGGCAAGGTGGCCAAGGACGAGCGCGACCTGCTCGACGTACTGATCTCGATCGACATGACCGCCGACTACATCACCGGGATCTTCATCTCGATGATGTTCGCGGGCCACCACACCTCGTCCGGTACGGCGTCGTGGGCACTGATCGAGCTGATGCGAAACCCCGACGCGATGGCGACGGTGGTGGCCGAGCTGGACGAGCTGTACGCCGATGGGTCGGAGGTGTCCTTCCAGGCGCTGCGCTCGATCCCGCAGCTGGAGGCGGCGCTCAAGGAGACCCTGCGGCTGCACCCCCCGCTGATCATCCTGATGCGCGTCGTCCAGGAGGAGATCGAGCTCGCCGGCCACAAGATCGCGCCCGGCACCGTCGTGGCCGCGTCGCCGCGGGTGTCGAACCGGATCCCCGAGGACTTCCCGGAGCCGGACTCGTTCGACCCCGGCCGCTACATCGACCCGCGCCAGGAGGACCTGCAGAACCGCTGGACCTGGATCCCGTTCGGCGCCGGCAAGCACCGCTGCGTCGGCAACGCGTTCGCGATGATGCAGATGAAGGCGATCTTCTCGGTCATCCTGCGCGACTACGAGTTCGAGATGGCGCAGCCCCCGGAGACCTACCGCGACGACGTCTCCAAGATGGTGATCCAGCTGCAGCAGCCGTGCCGCGTGAAGTACCGGAGGCGCGCGCGATGAGCTTCCGCGTCGTCGCCGACGTGGACCTGTGCCAGGGCCACCAGATGTGCCAGGGCGAGGCGCCCGACGTCTTCGGCTTCGATGAGGGCGACGACGTGGTCGTCGTCCTCCAGCAGCACCCCGACGAGTCCCTGCGCCCGCAGGTCGCGTCAGCCGTCAAGTACTGCCCAGCCATGGCGTTGGCCATCGAGGAGGAACCGTGAGTCTGACCCGTGTCGAGATCGAGGAGTTCTGGGAGACCTGGCTGGAGGTCAACCGGGAGGCCGAGCGCTCCGGCGACTGGCGGAAGATGGCCGAGTGGTACGCCGAGGACGCGACCTACGGGTGGATGTACAGCCCCGACGAGCACTTCATGGCGGTGGGTCGCGACCAGATCCGGGACTGGGCGATCGGCATCGAGATGGACGGCCTCGACGGCTGGCACTACGACTACCAGTGCACGCTGATCGACGAGGCCAAGAGCATGGCCGTCGGCTTCTGGAAGCAGAAGTCGGGGATCCTCGACGACTCCGGGAAGGAGTACGAGATCCTCGGCATCGGCGGCAGCTGGTTCGGCTTCGAGCGCCAGGTCGGCGGCGCCGATGACGGCCTGGTGAAGATCGCGTGGCAGCGCGACTGGTTCGACATGCCGTCGACGGCCCACACCTTCATGGCGATCGTCGAGGCCGGCAAGGCCCCCGAGACCCTGCTGAAGCGGATGTCGGTGGGCGGGCTGAAGGTGCCGGGCCACTACCGCCACCAGGACATCCCCTCCAGCGTCTGGCCGCCGCCGGTCGAGCGCGGCGACTACGTGACCCAGCAGAACCCGCCGGAGCCCACCGCATGAGCGCCCTTCCGCCCCCGGCCCAGCAGCTGGTCGACGGCAAGCTCGTCGGGGCGTCCGACGGCACGACGTACCCGATCCTCAACCCGGCCACGGGTGAGGAGATCGGGCACGCCCCGGACGGCACGGCGGCCGACGTCGAGCTGGCGATCGCGGCCGCCCGCCGTGCCTTCGACGAGACCGACTGGTCCACCGACGTCGAGCTCCGCGTGCGCTGCCTGCGCCAGCTGCACCAGGCCCTGCTCGACAACGCCGAGGCCTTCACTGCGCTCACCACCGTCGAGGTGGGGATGCCGGGCTTCATGATGGTCGCCGCCGGCTTCGACGTGCCCGTCGAGAGCCTGAAGTGGGTCACCGACCTGCTCGAGTCCTACGAGTTCGAGACCGACCTCGGCGTCGCGAAGCCGATGGGCATCCCGTCGCGCCGCACCGTACGGCGTGAGCCGGTCGGCGTCGTCGCCGCGATCACGCCGTGGAACGTGCCGACCCAGATCAACCTCGCCAAGGTGGGGCCGGCGCTCGCCGCCGG
>JBAZRQ010000147.1:0-5779 GCA_041662925.1 Nocardioides sp.
CACTCCCCCCGGCCGGTCTCAGAAATGGTGAGGGCGGTGACTCGATCCAGACTCGAGTCACCGCCCTCGCCGCATTTCAGCACACACTGCCACTGCGGACCAGCCCCTGACCCGTCCGGACCTTCGGGCAGTCCCCGAAGTGGGCCTCAGGCGCCGTCCTCGGCGCCGGACACGCCCTGCTGGCCCATCGTGTAGCCCAGCTGGAAGCGGGTCTCGGCCTCGAACTCGTCCTTCAGGTCCGCGACGTAGCCGGCGTAGGTGCGCGGGCTGACCCCGAGCCGCTTGGCGCTGACCGGGTCGGAGTGGCCCTCGATCAGCATCCGGATCGTCATCGCCCGCTGCTCGGTGGCGATGTCCTTCATCATCGAGGTCTCGCGGTTGGTGAAAGGCCGCGCGCGTTCCCACGTGCGTTCGAAGATGTCGACCAGGTAGGCCACCACCGACGGCTCGCGGATCGCGATCGCCACGCGCAGGTCCTCGCGGCCCGGGATCACCGCGATCCGGCGGTCGAAGACGATCATCCGGTTGAAGAACTCGTCCAGGGTGCGCACCTCCGCGCCGCGGGCGGTGACGGCAGCGACGTACTTGTGCGTGATCGAGCTGCGGCGGGCGCTGTGCTGGTAGAGCGTGCGCATCTTGGTGCCGCGCTCCAGCATCTGTGTGTCGCGCAGTGCCGCGGCGGCGAGGGACTGCGCGTCGCGCCCCGTCTGGGGCTGCGCCGTGAGCATCTCCTCCTCGCACTCGGAGACCAGGCCCGTCAGGAACGGCCCGATCGCCTCGTCGTGGATGTGGGTGAACGGCCCGCGCACCGACGACATCGGCGAGCGCCGCCACGACTGCGACAGGCCACCGAAGACCCGGGCCCAGTGCGACGACTCCTCGAGGAGCTTGGCGCCCTCCTGGCTCAGCGGCGAGACGACCCGCGACTGCACGCTGCTCGGGTCCTCGGGCACCCAGGTGCCGGACTCCTTGTCGAGCTGGACCAGGCCGAGCTCGACCAGCAGGTCGAAGGCCGCTCGCTCGGGCGCGTCCGGCGCGATCCGGGGGTCGTCGGTCGGCAGGCCGCCCTGGTTGACCACCGACTCGAAGAGCGCAGCCGAGCCCGACTCGAACAGCGCGCGCTCGTCCGGACCGTACCCAGCCACCAGCTCCCCTTCCGGTCTCCCGCCACGACCCGAGATGCTCCATGATCCCACAGACGACGAGGGCCCCGTCCAGGCGGACGGGGCCCTCGTGGTGCGAGGTGTGACGGGTCAGACGCCGAGGCGCGCCTTCAGGGCGTCCAGCTCGGTCCACAGGACGGCCGGGAGGTCGTCGCCGAACTTCTCGAACCACTCCTGGATCTGCGGGATCTCGGCCTTCCACTCCTCCGGGTCGACCGCGAGGGCGGCCTCGAGGGCCTCCGTCGACAGGTCCAGCCCGTCGACGTCGAGGGAACCCGGCGCCGGCACGTGGCCGATCGGGGTCTCGACCGCGGCGGCCTGGCCGTCGATGCGCTCGACGATCCACTTGAGGACGCGGCTGTTCTCGCCGAAGCCGGGCCACAGGAAGGATCCGTCGCCGTCGTCGCTGATGTCCCGGCGGAACCAGTTGACGTAGAAGATCCGGGGCAGCTTGGCGGCGTCGTTGTCCTTGCCGATGTTGATCCAGTGGCCGAAGTAGTCACCGGCGTTGTAGCCGATGAACGGCAGCATCGCCATCGGGTCGCGGCGCACCACGCCCACCTGGCCGACCGCGGCGGCGGTCGTCTCGCTGGACAAGGTGGCGCCCAGGAAGGTCCCGTGGGTCCAGTCGCGGGCCTCGAAGACGAGCGGCACGGTGGTCTTGCGGCGGCCGCCGAAGAGGATCGCGTCGATCGGTACGCCGCGCGGGTCGTCGTACTCGGGGGCGAGGATGTCGCCCTGCTTGATCGGCGTGCAGTAGCGGCTGTTGGGGTGGCTGGACAGCTCCCCGCTCTCTGCCGCTATCTGGGGTGTCCAGGGCTCGCCCTTCCACGAGGTGGCCCTGGCGGGGGTGTTCTCCAGGCCCTCCCACCAGATGTCGCCGTCCTCGGTGAGCGCGACGTTGGTGAAGACCGAGTTGCCCTTGTTGATGGTGCGCATCGCGTTGGGGTTGGTGTGCTCGTTGGTGCCCGGCGCGACGCCGAACAGGCCGTACTCCGGGTTGACCGCCCACAGGCGGCCGTCCTCGCCGATACGCATCCAGGCGATGTCGTCGCCCAGGGTCTCGACCTTCCAGCCGGGCACGGTGGGGGCGAGCATGGCCAGGTTGGTCTTGCCGCAGGCACTGGGGAACGCCGCCGCGACGTACTTGACGACGCCCTCGGGGCTGCTCAGCTTGAGGATCAGCATGTGCTCGGCGAGCCAGCCCTCGTCGCGGGCCATCACCGAGGCGATGCGCAGCGCGTAGCACTTCTTGCCGAGCAGGGCGTTGCCGCCGTAGCCGGAGCCGTAGGACCAGATCGTGCGCTCCTCGGGGAACTGCACGATGTACTTGGTGTCGTTGCAGGGCCACGTGACGTCGGCCTGGCCGTCAGCGAGCGGGTGGCCCACGGAGTGCACGGCCTTGACGAAGTGGGCGTCGAGCTCCTCCATGCGCTTGAGGACGTTGCTGCCCATGCGGGCCATGACCCGCATCGAGGCGGTGACGTACGCCGAGTCGGTCAGCTCGATGCCGAACATCGGCCTCTCGGCCTCGAGGTGGCCCATCACGAAGGGGATGACGTACATCGTGCGGCCCTTCATGCACCCCTCGTAGAGGCCGCGCATGATGCCCTTCATCTCCTCGGGCGCCATCCAGTTGTTGGTGGGCCCGCAGTCCTTCTCGTCGACCGAGCAGATGTAGGTGCGGTCCTCGACGCAGGCGACGTCGATCGGGTCGGAGGCGGCATAGAAGGAGTTGGGCTTGATCGCCGGGTTGAGCCGGGTGAAGGTGCCGGTCGAGACGAGCGCCTCGGTGAGCTCGGTCCACTCCTCGTCGGAGCCGGTGCACCAGTAGATGCGGTCGGGCTGCGTCATCGCGGCCACGTCGGCGACGAAGTCCAGGATCCCCCGGTGGGTCGTGGGGTGCGCCTGATCGGTCTCGGTCGGTGCCTGAGTGTCGGCTGTCATGCCTGGGTCCCTCTCGCGCGGCATTGCGGAATGCGGTGAAGTTCGTCCGGCGCCATTGCCCGACGAGATGGGTGGGGCGAGGCTAACGCGGCTCCCGGCGACCACATATTGGATCGTTCACAGCACGACGACGACGGCCCGGACCCCCCTCGCGGGGGATCCGGGCCGTCGGGACCAGGCTTGGTGCAGGGCTGCTGCGGGAGGTCAGTCCGTCTCGTTCTCGAGCGCCTCGGCGACCCGGCGGTGGGCCTCCCAGATCGCCTCGGGCATGTTGTCGAACAGCGCGAGGTGCTCGGCGCGGTGGTCCATCTCCTGCTGCCAGCGGGGCTTGCTGATAGTCAGGATGGTCTTGAGGTCCTCGGGCGTGATGTCGACGCCGTCGAGGTTGAGCTCCTCCTCGGTCGGGATGATGCCGACCGCGGTCTGGCGCCCCTTGACCTCACCGTTGCGCAGCTGCAGCAGCCACAGCAGCGGGCGCAGGTTGTCGCGGTAGCCGGGCCACAGGAAGTGGCCGTCCTCCGGGTCGCGCTGGAACCAGTTGACGTGGGCGAAGATCGGCTGGTCCGTGGCCGCCCCCACGACGTCGAGGTAGTGCTGCGCGTAGTCGCCCTCGCCGTAGGCCATGAACGGCCGGTTGGACATCGGGTCGTAGCGCAGCACGCCCTCCTTGCCCTCGGCGGCGAACGTCGCCTCGGCGCCCAGCGTCAGGCCGTCGTAGACGCCCTCGGCGAGGTCGTGGATGGCGCGGATCAGCGGCTCGCGGTCGCGGGTGCGGCCGCCGAAGATGATCGCGTCGATCGGGACGCCGGACGCGGCGTTGTAGTCGGTCGCGATGTTGGGCACGTTGTCGAGCGTCGTGGTGAACCGGCTGTTGGGGTGGGCCCACGGCAGCTCGGCCTCGCCGCGCTCGCGGTCCGCGATCGGGGATCCCGTCCAGTCCAGCCAGCCCGCGGTCTCGGTGGGCGGCTGCTTGGTGCGGCCCTCCCACCAGACCTCGTGGGTGTTGGGGTTGTAGGCGATGTTGGTGAAGATCGCCTGCGTGCCGGGCGCGACCGAGGCGAGGGCCGTGGGGTTGGTCTTCTCGTTGGTGTCCTTGGCGACCCCGAACACGCCGTACTCGGGGTTCATGCCCATCAGCCGGCCGGACTTCTCGTCGACCCACAGCCAGGCGATGTCGTCGCCGTAGAAGGAGACGTGGTAGCGGTCGCCCAGCACGTCGGGGGCCAGCATCATGGCGAGGTTGGTCTTGCCCGAGGCACTCGGGAAGCCACCGCAGATGTGGTAGTCCTTGCCGGTCTCCTTGTCGTGGATCCCGATGAGCATGTACTGCTCGGCGAGGAACTTCTTCGAGGCCCAGCCGTCGTAGGCGCCCTGGCGCAGGCCGTGGGCGATCTTGCCGAGCAGCGCGTTGCCGCCGTAGGACGAGCCGAAGTGCAGGATCGTCCGCTCGTCGGCGACGGTCACGAAGTAGCGCTGGTCCTCGGGGGTGCCCTGGCCGAGGTGCTCCAGGTCGCCGGTCACGTGGACCGCGCGCACGAACTGGCTCGGGTCCTCGAGGTCGTTGAGGAACTCCGGGCCCACCCGCGACATCCGGATCATGTGCAGCACGACGGTGCGGGTGTCGGTGACCTGGACGCCGGTCGCCCAGGGAGCGAGCTCGTTGCCGGGAGGGGCCATCAGGTAGGGGATGACGTACATCGTCTTGCCCTTGGACGCGCCACGCATCCGGTCGTGCAGGAGCGGCTTCATCTCCGAGGCGGGGCGCCAGTTGTTGTAGACGCCCTTGTCCTTGGGGTCGTTGGTGGCCACGATCGTGCGCTCCTCGGAGCGCGCCGTGTCCTTGTGGTAGCTCCGGGAGTAGTAGCGCCCTTCGCCGGCCGGCTCCAGCTCGCCGGCGTCCAGCGCCTCCTGGATCAGCCGGGCGTCGTCAGCTGCGCTGACCACCTCGACGCGCTCGGCGCCGGTGAGGTCCGCGTAGAAGCGGACGTACTCGAGGACATGGGGGTTCTTCAGCCCGGCAGCCTCCAGGGCTGCCTCAACATCTGCCATTCTGCGTGGCTCCCTCTCGTGGAACTGCCGTTTGTGGCGGCGGGCTTCTTCGCCCGTCCGCCGGGGGACTCGCGATCACCTTACTTGAAGACTTCTGCAACTCATGTAGTCTGCACAATCAATGAGACGCATTGGGAAGGAGGGTCCCATATGAGTCCGGTGCCCCTCTACCAGGCCAAGGCTGATCTGTTCCGCACGCTCGGTCACCCGGTCCGCGTCCGGGTCCTGGAGCTCCTCGCCGAGCGCCCCAAGCTGGTGCGTGAGCTGCTCTCCGACCTCGAGATCGAGCCCTCCAGCCTGTCCCAACAGCTGGGCGTCCTGCGCCGCTCCGGTCTGGTGACGTCCTCGCGCAGCGGCACCGCGGTCGTCTACAGCCTCAACACACCGCACGTCACCGACCTCCTCGCCGCCAGCCGGCAGATCCTTGCCTCCGTCTGGACCGACACCGAGGGCCTCCTTGCCGAGCTGCGTGACTCATCCTGATTTCGCCCCGCTCGAAGGGTCGGATAGTCTCTTCCAGTCCTCGCCCTGGTGGGGACATGCGCCTGTAGCTCAACGGATAGAGCATCTGACTACGGATCAGAAGGTTTGGGGTTCGAATCCCTACAGGCGCGCAGATC
>JBAZRQ010000148.1:0-5764 GCA_041662925.1 Nocardioides sp.
CGAGGCGGTACGTCGTGCCGCTCACCCTGCCCGTCACCGGGCGAGCCGCTCGAGGGTGTCGGCGAGCGCCGAGACGCCGACCAGGCAGTCGGACATCTGCGCCGACTCGGCCGGGGAGTGGGAGACGCCGGTCGGGTTGCGGACGAAGAGCATCGCCGAGGGGATACCGGCGGCGGAGAGGATGCCGGCGTCGTGGCCGGCCTGGGTGGGGAGCACCGGCCAGTCGCCGCCTTCGTGGTCGGCGGCCAGGGCGGACGCCAGCCCGGCGTCGAAGGCCACCGACGACGACACCGACTCGGCGGTGACCTCCAGCGAGGTGCCGTCGCGCCCGGCCCGGTCGACCCCCTGGCGCGAGACGGTCTCCACGAGCGAGGCCAGATCGGCCTCGGACGGGCTCCGCGCGTCGAGCCAGGCGGTGACCTGCGAGGGCACCGCGTTGGTGCCGTTGGGCGTCACCTCGACCCGGCCGAAGGTCGCGCGCGCGCCGGCCAGCCGCGCCTGCTTGTTGGCCGCGAGCGCGGTCATCGCGTAGGTCAGCATCGGGTCGGCGCGGTCCTCCATCCGGGTGGTGCCGGCGTGGTTGGCCTCGCCGGTGAAGTCGAAGCGCCAGCGCCCGTGCGGCCAGATCTCGCTCGCCACTCCCACCGCGGCGCCGCGGTCGACCAGGTCGCGGCCCTGCTCGACGTGCAGCTCCACGAACGTCCCGACGTCGCCCAGCGACACCAGCGACTCCCCGCCCAGCCCGGCCGCCTCCAGCGCGTCGGGCAGGGCGATGCCGTCGCGGTCGCGCAGCTCCCGCGCGTCCGCCCACGACATCGTCCCGGTCGCCAGCCGCGAGCCCAGGCAGGCCAGGCCGAAGCGCGACCCCTCCTCCTCGGCGAACACCGACACCCCGATCCGCCGGCGCGGCACGAAGCCCCGCGAGCGCAGCAGGTCGACCGCCGCGAGGGCCGAGACCACGCCGAGCGGACCGTCGTACGCGCCACCGTCGAGCACGGAGTCGAGGTGCGAGCCGGTCAGCACCGCCGTCCCCGCGGCACCGGAAGCCGGGCCCCACCACGCGACGACGTTGCCGACCCCGTCCGTCTCGACCTCGAGGCCGCGCGCGACCGCCTGCTCCACGAACCACGCGCGCAGCTCGGCGTCCGCCGCCAGGAACGGCTGGCGGAAGTAGCCGCCGGACGCCGCCGACCGCCCGATCGGCGCCAGGTCGGCCCACATCCGCTCGAAGTCGTCAGTCATGGTGCGTCCCATACTGGCCCCTATGGAGTTCCAGGACGTCGTCCGGCGCCGCAGAATGGTCCGCAAGTACGACGACCGGCCGGTCGACCCGGCGATCGTCGACCGCGCCCTCGACAACGCGACCCGCGCGCCGAGCGCCGGGTTCAGCCAGGGCTGGGCGTTCCTGCGGCTCGACCAGCCCGACGACGTACGACGCTTCTGGCGGGCCTCCACGGACAACGTCGACGACCCCGACGAGTGGCTGCGCGGCCTGATGATGGCACCCGTGGTGATCGTGCCGTGCTCGAGCCGGGCGGCCTACCTCGACCGCTACGCCCAGCCGGACAAGGGCTGGACCGACGGCGACGAGGCCCGCTGGGCGAAGCCCTTCTGGCACATGGACACCGCGATGGCCGCGCTGCTGATCCTGCAGACCGCGACCGACGCCGGCCTGGGGGCCTGCTTCTTCGGGGTGTTCAAGGCCAACGAGCCGCGGTTGCGGACGGAGTTCGGCATCCCCGACGACTACGACCCGATCGGTGTGATCACCCTCGGCCACCGCCTGCCCGACACCGGCAACGCCGGCTCACCGGCCCGCCGGGCGCGCGTCCCGTGGACCGACCTGGTCCATCACGGCAACTGGAACCACACGCCGTCCTGAGCGAGTAGCCTCCGCCCATGTCCTTGAGGGAGGGTGAGCCAGAGCCGTCGCGCGCCGTCTCCAAGCTCCAGACGCTGGTCCGGATCCCCACCGTCAGCAACCGCGACCCGGCCCTGGTCGACACCGCGGCCTTCGATGAGTTCGTCGCCGAGTTGGCCCGCCAGTTCCCGGTGCTGCACGAGACCCTCGAGCTGACCCGGATCCACACGCACGGCCTGCTCTTCCACTGGCCCGGCAGCAGCGCGGAGCGGCCGGTGGTGCTGATGGCCCACCTCGACGTCGTACCCGTCGAGGGCACCTGGCAGCACCCGCCCTTCAGCGGCGAGATCGTCGACGGCCAGATCTGGGGCCGCGGCACGCTCGACGACAAGGGCTGCCTGGTCGCCATCTGCGAGGCCGTCGAGACGCTGCTCGAGCGCGGCTTCACCCCCGCGCAGGACGTCTGGCTGTCCTTCGGGTGCGACGAGGAGGTGTCGGGGCAGGCGGCACCGCTCGCCGTCGAGGAGCTCGTACGCCGCGGCGTCCGGCCGTGGTTCGTGCTCGACGAGGGCGGCGCGGTCGCGAGCGAGGCGTTCCCCGGTGTCGCCGCCCCCATCGGCGTGATCGGGCTGACCGAGAAGGGCAACACCTCGGTCGAGCTGCGGGTCGAGGGCCGCGGCGGCCACGCGAGCACACCGGCCCGGATGGGGCCGACCGCGCGGATCGCCCGCGCCATCGTCCGGCTCGACCGGGCGCCGATGGCGCCGCGCACCCCGGACCCCACGATCGAGCTGTTCCGCCGGATGGCGCCCCACGGCCCCCTCGCGCTGCGCCCGGTGTTCGCCAACGCGGCCCGGCTCAAGCCGCTGCTCACCCGGGCCCTGCTGGCCGCGGGACCCGAGACGAGCGCGATGACCCGGACCACGTTCGCGGTCACGACGCTGGCCGGCGCCCCGGCGCTCAACGTGATCGCCGCGACCGCCAAGGCCGGCGTCAACATCCGGATCATGGTCGGCGACACCGTCTCCGACGTCCTCGCCCACCTGCGCACGGTGATCGCCGACGACGAGGTGCACCTCGACGTGATCGAGAGCTGCGAGCCCAGCCCGGTCTCGCCGATGGACGACGCGTTCGCGCTGCTGGAGTCGACGATCACCGAGGTCTTCCCCGACGCCGTACCCGCGCCCTACGTGATGATGGCCGCCACCGACTCCCGGTTCTTCACGGGGATCTGCGAGCGCGTCTACCGCTTCGCACCGTTCCGGATGACCAAGGCCCAGCGCCAGGCCATCCACTCGTACGACGAGCACCTCGGTGTCGACGCCTTCGTCGACGGCGTGCGCTGGTACCAGCGGCTGATCGAGAGGATCCACTGATGAGCGGCACCACCCCGAGGCTCGACCCTCCCAGGCCCAGCTCCGGAAAGACCGCCGTCCAGGGGCTCGGGATGATCGTCGGCTTCCTGGTCGCGGTGGAGGTCGCGAGCGGGGTGCTACAGGGCTACTACACGCCGATCTTCCCGCAGATCGCCGACCACCTCTCGATCAGCGAGGGCGACGTCAACTGGTTCGAGGCGGCCCAGCTGATCGTCAGCGCGCTGTGCGTGCCGCTGCTCTCGCGCCTCGCCGACCTGATCGGCCACCAGCGGGTGCTGCTGCTCTCGACCGCCGTCACCGCGGTGGGCTCGTGGGCGCTGGCCTTCTCGCCGACGTTCTCGACGTTCCTGATCGGCTGGGCGCTCCAGGGCGCCTACGTCGTGTGGCTGCCGCTCGAGGTGGCGATCATCCACCGCCGCACCCGCGACTCCGGCCGCCAGGAGCTGCTCACCCGCCGTGGCGCCGCCGTGCTGGTCGGGGCGCTGGAGCTCTCCGTGATCGTCGGTGCGCTGAGCAGCGGGCTGCTCGTCGACACCCTCGACATGAACCTGATCCTCGCCATCCCCGCGATCGTCGTCACCGCGGTGTTCTTCGTGATCCTGGTCGGCGTCGAGAACTCCCCCGGTGAGGCCAGCGGCGGCATCGACTGGACCGGCCTGGCGCTGATCACCCTCGCGCTCGGGCTCGTGATGGGCGGCTTCGTCGTGCTGCGGCTCGAGGGCGTCGGCAGCGTGCTGGCCTGGGCGCTCGTGGTCGCGGGGCTCGCGGCGCTGGTGCCGTTCTGGCGCTACGAGGCCGGGCTGGCCGAGCCGATCGTCGACGTCCGGCTCCTGGCCAGCTCGAAGCAGTGGCCGGTGCAGCTGACCGCGTTCCTGTTCGGCATCCCGGTCCTGGGCGGGCAGATCCCGCTGTCGACGTTCGCGCAGGCCGACCCGGTCGAGCGCGGCTACGGCCTGGGCGCCGAGTCCGCCTTCGTCTCCACCCTGATCGGCGTCTACGTGATCACGCTGGCGATCGGCGCGTTCACGCTGCCGCTCACCTCGCGGTGGCTCGGGGTACGACGCGCGCTGATGGTGTCGTGCCTGCTGGTGGCGCTCGGCTACGCACTGTGGATCCCCTTCCACGACACCACCGGACAGGCGCTGCTCAACATGGCGATCGCCGGCCTCGGCTCGGGCGCCCTCGTGGCCGCGCTGCCGGCCGCCGCGGCGGCCGCCGCGCCACCCGACCGCACCGGCTTCGCGACCGGCATGACCAACGCGACCAAGACCGTCGGCGGCGCCATCGCGTCCTCGATCTTTGCGATCGCCCTTGCCAGCAAGGGGATCGAGGGCGTGACCGAGGCCGAGGCTCCGCTCGAGGGCTACCTCACCGTGTGGGCGGTGTGCTCCGTCGCGGCGCTGCTCGCCGCACTGTCGCTGCTCGCCGCCCCCAAGCACGCCTTCTCCGACAAGCACGAAGTAGCCCTCGTCGACTGACCGGCGGCCTTCTATCCTGGGGGCCGGGGTGATGACCATGACCAAGGACGACCGGACCGGCCGCAGTGCGGCCGCGGCGCGGATGGCCCAGCAGCACACCTGGGTCGACCAGCAGATCCGGGTCGCCATGGAGAAGGGCGAGTTCGACAACCTCCCCGGCGCCGGCAAACCGATCCAGGACCTGGGCACCAGCCACGACCCCGACTGGTGGCTGAAGAAGCTCGTCGAGCGCGAGCACATCGCGGTCCTCCCGCCGTCGCTGCAGCTGCGCAAGGACGACGCCGAGCTCGACGCCCGGCTCGACGGGCTGTTCGCCGAGGCGGAGGTACGCCGGGAGGTCGAGGACTTCAACGCGCGGGTGATGCGCGCTCGCTACTCGCCCCAGGACGGCCAGCCGCCGCTGATCACGATGCCGCGCGACGTCGACGCCACCGTCGCCGCGTGGCAGCAGCGCCGCGCGGACCGTCGTACGGCCCGGGCGGCGGAGCCGGCGCCGCCGACCGCGCCGACCCGGCGCTGGTGGCAGCGGCGCCGCTGACGGAGAGATCCGTCATACCGCCCCCGGACGGGGCGCTGATAACTTCCGCGCATGACCGGTTCCTCACGTAGCGCCAAGGACTTCTTCCGCCCGCTGGCGGTGGGAGCGCCGTCCCCCCTGACCGAGATCCCCGCGCGACCCAGTCGCGCGATCCACTTCTTCGACCCCAGCAACGAGAAGATGGCGGCCAAGATCCCCGCCATGGTCGGCACCGTCGACGTCTTGCTGGGCAATCTCGAGGACGCGGTCAAGGCGGACAACAAGCTCGCCGCCCGCGAGGGCCTGGTGAGGATCGCCCAGGGCACCGACTTCGGGCCCACGCAGCTGTGGACCCGGATCAACTCGCTCGACAGCCCGTGGGTGCTCGACGACCTGACCACGCTGGTGCCGGCGATCGGCGACAAGCTCGACGTGATCATGGTGCCGAAGGTGCAGGGCGCCGAGGACATCCACTACGTCGACCGGCTGCTGGCCCAGCTCGAGGCCAAGGCCGGGCTCGACCGGCCGATCC
>JBAZRQ010000149.1:0-5758 GCA_041662925.1 Nocardioides sp.
CGGACGTGACGTGTCCGCGCGGGCCGCCGGAGTTGAAGGCGGTGCCGGCGATGTCGAGGTGCGCCCACGGCAGGCCGCCGGTGAACTCGCGCAGGAACGCCGCGGCGAACAGCCCCCCGCCCCAGCGGACCCAGTCGTGCTGGGCGAGGTCGGCCACCGGGCTGCCCTTGATCCGGTCGACCATCCCCTCGGGGATCGGCATCGGCCAGTGGTCCTCGCCGGCCACCTGGGAGGCCGCGATGACGCCCTGCACGATCTCGTCGGTGCCCATGACGCCGGCGACGCGGTCGCCCAGCGCAAGGACCATGTGGCCGGTCAGGGTGGCGACGTCGAGCAGTACGTCCGGCTCCGTCTCGACCGCGCGGCCGAGGGCGTCGGCCAGGACCAGCCGCCCCTCCGCGTCGGTGTTGAGCACCTCGACGGTCGTGCCGCCGTACTGCGTCAGCACGTCGCCGGGCCGCACGGACGAGCCCGACACCATGTTCTCCGCCATCGCGGCGAACGTGCTGACCCGGATCGGCAGGCCGAGCGCGGCGATGGCATAGGTCGCCTGGATCACCGCGGCCGCGCCGCCCATGTCGCTCTTCATCTCGTGCATGGAGGCGGCCGGCTTGATGGTCAGGCCGCCGGAGTCGAACGTGATGCCCTTGCCGACCAGGGCCAGGTGACAGCGGGCGTCCTTGGGGGAGTAGGTGATCTCGACCAGCCGCGGCGGCGCGGACGAGCCCTGCCCGACGCCGAGGATCCCGCCGCAGCCGAGCTCGGCCAGCCGCTCCTCGTCGAGGACCTTGACCTGGACCTTGGGGCCGCTGCGTCCCTTGGACCACTCCTTGGCCGACGCGACCGCCGCCTCGGCGAACGCCGGGGGAGTCAGGTCGCCGGGAGGCGTGTTGACCCAGTCGCGGGTCTTGGCAACGGCGCGGGACACGATCTGGGCCTCATCGAAGGCGAGCACGTTCTCCTTGCGCCGGGCGCCGGGGCTGAGCACGACCACGTCGCCGGGCGCGTCGTCCGCCGTCACCTTCTTGTACGCCGTGAACGTGTAGGCGCCCAGCTGGTAGCCCTCGGTCACGGCGCGCACGAGCTCGGGGGAGTCGGCCGGGAGTGCCACCGCGACGGAGGCTGCGTTGGTGACGGTGCGCGCGGCGCCGCCGGCGGCCCGTCGTACGGCGTCGGGGGTGACCCGGTCGCCGAGCCCGGCCAGCACCAGGACGGGGGCTCCGATGGTGCCGCCGGTCGGCAGCTTCACCAGCTCGCCGGCCTTGCCCTTGACCCCCAGCGCGGCGAGCAGCGGGGCGAACTTGCGGCCGTAGGCCTTCGCGACGTCCTCACCGCCGGGCGCGACCTTGGGCCCCTTGGCAGTGGACAGGACGCCCACCACGACCACGTCTGCTCTGGACTTGGCGGGGCTGGCGCTGCGCAGCGTGTAGGACGTGGTCACCGCGGCAGACTAACCCGCACCTCGCCTGCGGTAGGTTCGCGCCATGGCCGAGGACCTGCTTCGTTCCCCGCTCCACGACCGCCACGTCGCCCTCGGGGCGAAGTTCGCCGAGTTCGGCGGGTGGTCGATGCCGCTCGAGTACTCCTCGGGGGTGGTCAAGGAGCACACCGCCGTGCGCACCTCCGTCGGCATCTTCGACGTCAGCCACCTCGGCAAGGCGATGGTGAGCGGACCGGGCGCTGCCGACTACGTCAACCGCACCCTGACCAACGACCTGGGCAAGATCGGCCCCGGCCAGGCGCAGTACACGCTGTGTTGCGACGACGCGACCGGTGGCGTCGTCGACGACCTGATCGTCTACTACCGCGACGACGAGCACGTGCTGCTCGTGCCCAACGCCGCCAACACCGCCGAGGTCGTACGCCGACTGGCCGCCGAGGCACCCGAGGGCGTGACGATCGTCGACCACCACCGCGACTACGTCGTGCTCGCTGTGCAGGGCACCAAGTCCGACGAGGTGCTGTCCGCGGTGGGAATGCCGGTCGGTCACGACTACATGAGCTTCACCGAGGCGGAGTTCGAGGGCGTCGGCGTCGTGGTGTGCCGCACCGGCTACACCGGCGAGCGCGGCTACGAGCTGATCGCCGCCAACTCGGTCGCCGGGGCCCTGTGGGACGCGCTCGTCGCCGCAGGCGCGCCGTACGACATGCTCGCCTGCGGGCTCGGTGCCCGCGACACGCTGCGCACCGAGATGGGCTACCCCCTCCACGGACACGAGCTGTCCCTCGACATCACGCCCAACGAGGCCCGCGTGGGCTGGGCGGTCGGGTGGAAGAAGGACGCGTTCTGGGGACGTGACGTGCTGCTCGCCGAGAAGGAGGCCGGGCCCAAGCGCACCCTGCGTGGCCTGGTCGCCACCGGCCGCGGGATCCCGCGCCCGCACATGATGGTCAGCCTCACCCACGACGTGCTGCTCGGCGAGATCACCTCCGGCACGTTCTCGCCGACGCTCAAGAAGGGCATCGGCCTGGCCCTGCTGCCCTCCGACATCCATCCGGAGGCCGAGGTGGGCGTCGACGTCCGGGGCCGCCGCGAGATCTTCCAGCTCGTCAAGCCACCCTTCGTCGACACCTCCGTGAGGGAGTCATGAGCCTGCCCGACCAGCCGCCGACCTTCCGTCCGCCGAGCCCCACCGAGCGGCCGTGGCGCTGGCGCATGGAGAACGCCGCCGGCGACGAGGTCGAGGTGTTGGGCGAGTACGCCGACCAGCGGTTCGCCAGCCAGGCAGACGCCGAGTCCTGGGTCGGTGAGATCTGGGCCGAGCTCGCGGCCGAGGGCGTCGACGCGGTGACCCTCTTCGAGCTCGACCGCAAGGTCTACGGACCGATGTCTCTGCACGCGTGACCCCTCCGCCGGTGCCCGAGCCGGTCGCCGAGGTGTGCGCGACGTTCCTGCGCGACGCGCCGGGCGGCCTCGTCACCGGCCTCTACCTGCGCGGCGGGGTGGGCTTCGGGGAGTGGGTGCCCGGGCAGAGCGACATCGACTTCATCGCGACGCTCGACCACCGCCCGGACGACGACGAGGTCGACGCCTTGCGTCGTACCCATGAGGCGGTGGCATCCGCCCACCCCGACGTCCACTTCGACGGGCCGCACGTCCTCGCGAGCGACCTCGCCGCCGACCCGGCTGGCTGCCCCGACGTGCCGACCGTCCTCGCCCGGCTCTTCGAGCCGGCCGGCGCGGTGGACGCCGTCGTCGCCTGGCACGAGCTCGCCTGGCACGGCGTCCAGGTTGCCGGGCCGCCGATCGCCGACCTCGGTGTCTGGACCTCCTCGGAGCGGCTGCGAGAGTTCACGGTCGGCAACCTCGACACCTACTGGCGCGGGAGCGCCGAGGCGCTGGCGGCGATGCCGGCGGAAGGCTCACGGGAGGAGGCGTGCGCCTGGTGCGTCCTCGGCGTGACCCGGCTGCACCACCTGCTGGTCACCGGGGAGATGACCACCAAGTCCGCGGCCGGCCGCTGGGGGCTCACCTACTACCCCGAGCGGTTCCACCGGGTGCTGCAGGAGGCCCTTCGGATCCGGGAGGGTGGGTCCGACGAGTACGCCGACGACCGGCCCGCCCGCGGCCTGGACACGGCCGAGCTGACGGCGTACGTGGTGGCGGCGGGGACGAATGAAGCGTCGGCCGGGGCGCGGTAGCGTCCTGCCGTGCGCAACTTCCGTCAGGTCGACGTCTTCTCCAACCAGCCGCTGCTCGGCAACCCGGTCGCCGTGGTGCACGATGCCGACGGCCTGACCGAGGAGGAGATGGCGCGCTTCGCGCGCTGGACCAACCTCTCCGAGACCACCTTCCTGCTCTCGCCGACGGACGCCGCCGCCGACTACCGGCTCCGGATCTGGACGCCCGGCGGGGAGCTGCCGTTCGCCGGCCACCCCACCCTGGGCAGTGCCCACGCCTGGCTCGAGGCCGGCGGCGTCCCGCGCTCGGACGACGAGGTCGTCCAGGAGTGCGGGGCCGGGCTGGTCCAGGTGCGCCGGGGCCAGCGGCTGGCGTTCGCCGCGCCGCCGCTGCAGCGCTCGGGGCCGGTCGACGTCGAGGACCTGACCCGGATCGCGGCCGCCCTGCAGATCGACGAGCACGACATCGTCGACGCCGCGTGGATCGACAACGGCCCGGGCTGGGTGGGCGTCCTGCTCGCCGATGCGTCCGCAGTGCTCAACTGCCGGCCCGACCCGAGTGCGTTCAGCACCCTCGACATCGGCATCGTCGGCCTCTACCCGGATGGCAGCGAAGCGGCGGTCGAGGTGCGGGCGTTCTGCCCGGGCCTCGGGGTCGTCGAGGACCCGGTGACCGGCAGCCTCAACGCCGGGCTGGCCCAGTGGCTGGCCGGCAACCGCCTCCCCACGTCGTACGTCGCGTCGCAGGGCACCGTCCTCGGCCGGCAGGGCCGGGTGCACGTCTCGGTCGAGGGCGACGGGGTCTGGGTCGGCGGCGACACCCGCACGAGCATCACCGGGACCGTCGATCTCTAGGCCTGGATCCACCGGCCTCCGGCTGCTGCGCGTCACCATTCGGGCGCGCTGGCTGCGTTGCCGACGCTCGATGGACAACCAGTACGCCGTCGCGTCGGGCGCCTTGCCATCACACCCGCCTGGCGACGCTCGCGACGCCGGACCCGGTAGATCCAGGCCTGAGCGGTAGGTTGGGCCCATGCAGCAGTACCTCGACCTCCTCCAGCGGGTCCTCGACGAGGGGGTCGAGAAGAGCGACCGCACCGGCACGGGCACCAGGAGCGTCTTCGGGCACCAGATGCGCTTCGACCTGAGCGCCGGCTTCCCGCTGGTCACCACCAAGAAGGTGCACACGCGCTCGGTCTTCGCCGAGCTGCTGTGGTTCCTGCGCGGCGACACCAACGTCAAGTGGCTGCAGGACCGCGGCGTGACCATCTGGGACGAGTGGGCCGACGCCGACGGCGACCTGGGCCCGGTCTACGGCTACCAGTGGCGGTCGTGGCCGACGCCCGACGGCCACCACGTCGACCAGATCGCGCAGGTCGTCGAGCAGATCCGGCGCGACCCCGACTCGCGCCGCCACATCGTCTCCGCGTGGAACGTCGCCGACATCCCGCAGATGGCCCTCGCCCCCTGCCACACGATGTTCCAGTTCTACGTCGCGCCCTCCGAGGGCGGTGGCCGGCTCTCGTGCCAGCTCTACCAGCGCTCGGCCGACGTGTTCCTCGGCGTGCCGTTCAACATCGCCTCCTACGCGCTGCTGACCCACATGGTCGCCCAGGTCACCGGGCTCGAGGTCGGCGACTTCGTGCACACCTTCGGCGACGCGCACCTCTACAACAACCACCTCGACCAGGCCCGGCTGCAGCTCACGCGTGAGCCGCGGGCGCTGCCGACGCTGGTGCTCGACCCGTCGGTGCGCGCGCTCGACGAGTTCGAGCTCGAGCACATCAGCGTCGAGGGCTACGACCCCCACCCCGGCATCAAGGCGCCCATCGCCGTATGAGCACCCCTTGACGCCCGGAGGCAAGCGCGTCGTCATGGTCGCCGCGGTGGCCGACAACGGCGTGATCGGGGTCGACGGCGACATCCCCTGGCGGATCCCCGACGACTTCGCCCACTTCAAGCGCACCACCCTCGGCCAGGTCCTGGTGATGGGCCGCGCCACCTACGAGTCGATCGGCCGCCCCCTGCCCGGCCGCACGACGATCGTGCTCACCCGCGACGCCTCCTGGTCGGCCGACGGGGTGCACGTGGCGCCCTCGCTCGCCGCCGCGCTGGCCCTCGCGGAGGACCTGCCGGG
>JBAZRQ010000150.1:0-5709 GCA_041662925.1 Nocardioides sp.
AGCCCCCGCGACTCGTAGAACCGGATCGCGCTCGGCGCCACCCCGGACCTCTCCGCAAGTTGTCCCACCGTCAGCTCAGCCACCGCGTCAGCCTGCCCGGACCTCAACCAAACTTCAACTCGGCCCGTCGCTTGTAACTCAGTGTTCGGTGCACTTGATGGGTGACTGGTCACGGCGAGGTCAATCGGTCTTAGCAACGGTCATGCTGCTGCCGGGTTGGCGAGCAGCGCAGTCAGCGCTTGGGCTGGGGTCTGCAGATCGAGGGTAGGGCGTGGTCGTGCGTTGAGGGTGGCCGCGATGCGTGCGAGGTCTCTGGCGGAGTGGGTCGAGAGGTCGGTGCCCTTCTCGAGCCAGAACCGCAGCAGCCGGTTGGTGTTCTCGTTGGTGCCGCGTTGCCAGGGCGCGTGGGGGTCGCAGAAGTAGATCGGCATCTCGAGTTCGACCTCGATGTCGCGGTAGCGGGCCAGCTCGACGCCGCGGTCCCAGGTCAGCGACTGGCGCAGGTGCTCGGGCAGCTTGCCCATCTCGCGGATCATCGCCTCGGCGACCGACTCGGCGTCGTGACGCCCCGGCAGGTGGAGCAGGATCACGAACCGGGTGCTGCGCTCGACCAGGGTCCCGACCGCGGAGCCGTTGCCGGTGCCCAGGATCAGGTCGCCTTCCCAGTGACCGGGCACTGCCCGGTCGGCGACCTCGGCGGGGCGTTGGCTGATCGTGAAGGCCTCGCGGTACAGGCTCTTGCCGCGCCCATCGACAGTGCCGTGGGGCTTGCGGGCGCGGCGCTTGGTCAACAGCTGCGCGGCCAGGTCCTTGCGCAGGCTGCCGCGGGTCTGGACGTAGAGCGCCTGGTAGATCGTCTCGTGGGACACGCGGTCCATGATCATGTGCGGGTGCTCGTGGCGCAGCATGGCTGCGATCAGCTTCGGGGACCAGCCGTCGTCCATCCAGGCCTCGATCTGGCGACACAGGCCCGGGTTCACCACCAGCTTGAAGTCCTTGGGCCGGCGTCGGCGTTCGTGGGCGGCCCGGTGCGCCACCGGCGCCCAGTAGGAGCCGTCGGGGCCGCGGTTGCGGGCGACCTCGCGCCAGATCACCGACTTGTCGCGCCCGATCATCGCCCCGATCTGGGCATAAGAGCAGCCACACATCAGCCCGACCGCGATCGCGGATCGGTCCTCGCTGGTCAACGGCCGCCGCTGACGCGGCGCTTCATCTGGGCCATCGACACCGGGCACGCACGCAGGCGCGGAGCCGGGTAGCCCACCGATGGCACCGATCTGGATCACTGGAGTCACAAGACCTGAGGATCGCCACCACCTCGTGGCTGCCTCGCGCGACACCCCGAGCAGGTCGCCGGCACGCTGCAACGAGAACCCGCCACAGACCAGCTCGAAGAACTCCTCACGAACCTCATACGCAAACACTTTCGGCACGATCAACCGCCACCATCCGGGTCAGCGTTGCTTCGACCGATGGACTTCGCCGGGGTTGCAACTCACCGGAACGACGGCGATCTCAGCATCTGCTGAAAACCGACGCGCCGCCGTCAGTCGCAGTTGTCGCAGAGTCCCGTGGCGGGCACGGCCATGAAACACCGGTCGCAGACGGTCACGGGGCGGTCGCTGGCGGCGGGGCGGGGGGCTTGACGACGCGCGGGGTCCGAGGTGCGGCCGGGGCGCCGGGGGCACGCGGAGCACGGGGCCGCCTCCCCGACGGCGTGGGGACCGGCGCCGGCTCGCCGCCGCCGGCAGGGGCCGAGCCCGCCCACCGGTAGCACTCGAGGCGCGCCTGCGCCGCGTGGGTCTCGCGCTTGACCGGGTCGGTGATCGGCAGCCGCTCGTCGACGCGCAGCACGTCGTCGTAGGCCTCCCCCACCCAGCCGCTGTGGGGGTCGACGACCAGCGCCGTGAGCGCCGGCTCACCGTTGCGGTGGCACAGGTGGGCGACCGGCAGCAGCACCTTGCCCAGCCACTGGGCCGCCGGGCGGCTGGTGCGGATGTCACTGGCCTGCTGCACCCGCTCGCCGAGGTCGGTGGTCGTGATCACCGCGTGGTAGACCGTGGCGACCTCGCACAGCACGTCGTACGCCTCGCGCACCCACGCCTCGAGGGCGATCGCCTCCGAGGTCGGCGTGCCGGACGGTTCCCGCCAGAAGCCCTGTCGTTGCGCCACTCGACCGAGCATAGGCGTCCACGACCAGAGCCTGGCGCCCGCTGTCCGTCGTCGGGCGATACCCTGCCGGGCGAGCCCGCCACACCACCTCAGGAGCCTTACCGTGCCCAAGTCGGCAGAGATCAAGCCGCTGCAGAAGGTCCTCATCGCCAACCGCGGCGAGATCGCGGTCCGCGTCATCCGGGCCTGCAAGGACGCCGGCATCGGCAGCGTCGCCGTCTACGCGGACCCCGACCGGGACGCGCACTTCGTGCGGATCGCCGACGAGGCGCACGCGCTGGGCGGCGCTACCCCGGCCGAGACCTACCTCGACATCGAGAAGATCATCGCGGTCGCGCACAAGTCCGGCGCCGACTCGGTGCACCCCGGCTACGGCTTCCTCGCCGAGAACGCCGGCTTCGCCCAGGCCGTGATCGACGCCGGGCTGGTGTGGGTCGGCCCGCCGCCCGAGGCGATCGAGAACCTCGGCGACAAGGTCAAGGCCCGCCACATCGCCGAGCGCGTCGGCGCCCCCCTCGCGCCTGGCACCAAGGACCCCCTCGCGAACGCCGAGGAGGCCGTCGCCTTCGCCCAGGAGTTCGGCCTGCCGATCGCGATCAAGGCCGCCTTCGGCGGCGGCGGGCGCGGCCTGAAGGTCGCCCGCGAGATGTCCGAGGTCGCCGAGGCCTTCGAGTCCGCCGTACGCGAGGCGGTCACCGCGTTCGGACGCGGCGAGTGCTTCGTCGAGAAGTTCCTCGACCGGCCGCGCCACGTCGAGACCCAGTGCCTGGCCGACCAGCACGGCAACGTGGTGGTCGTCTCGACCCGCGACTGCTCGCTGCAGCGCCGCCACCAGAAGCTGGTCGAGGAGGCGCCCGCGCCGTTCCTCACCGACGACCAGGTGACCAAGCTCTACGAGTCGTCCAAGGCGATCCTGCGCGAGGCGAAGTACGTCGGCGCCGGCACCTGTGAGTTCCTGGTCGCCCGGGACGGGACGATCTCCTTCCTCGAGGTCAACACCCGCCTCCAGGTCGAGCACTGCGTCTCCGAGGAGGTCACGGGCATCGACCTGGTGCGCGAGATGTTCCGCATCGCCGCCGGCGAGGAGCTCGGCTACGACGACCCCGAGATCCGTGGCCACTCCATCGAGTTCCGGATCAACGCCGAGGACGGCGGCCGCAACTTCATGCCGGCCCCCGGCACCCTGTCGGCCTGGTCGCCCCCGGGCGGACCCGGCGTGCGCCTCGACGGCGGCTACGAGATCGGCGAGACCATCCCCGGCTCGTTCGACTCGCTGATCGCCAAGCTGATCGTCACCGGGAGCACCCGCACCCAGGCTCTCGAGCGCTCGCGTCGCGCACTCGACGAGTTCGTCGTCGACGGCATGCCGACCGTGATCCCGTTCCACCGCACGATCGTCAGCGACCCCGCCTACGTGGGCGCCTCCACGCCGTCGGGCGAGGGCGAGTTCACCGTCTACACCACCTGGATCGAGACCGACTTCGACAACCAGATCACGCCCTACGGCGGCGACTCGGCCGAGGCCGAAGAGGCCGGCGAGCGTCAGCGGGTCGTCGTCGAGGTCGGCGGCAAGCGGCTCGAGGTGGTCCTCCCGGCCGGGCTGGGTGGGCTCTCCGCCGGGGGCGGCGCGGGTGCGAAGAAGCCCAAGCGGGCCGCGGGCAAGAAGGCCGGTGCCGCGGCCAGCGGTGACTCGGTGGCCAGCCCGATGCAGGGCACCATCGTCAAGATCGCGGTCGAGGAGGGCCAGGAGGTCGCCGAGGGCGACGTCATCGTGGTCCTCGAGGCGATGAAGATGGAGCAGCCGCTCAAGGCGCACAAGGCCGGCACCGTCACCGGTCTGCAGGCCGAGGTCGGCGTCACCGTCACCAACGGTGCCGTCATCTGTGAGCTCAAGGGCTGACGAGGGGCAGTCCCTCCACACCGTCCTGGCCGGCGCGGCGCTGATCGGCACGTTCGCCTCGGCGGGCTCTACCTGCTGGTGATGCGGCGCCGGGTCACGGCCTGACCACCTCGCAGCGTCGGCGCACCTCGGCACCGACGCACACGTCGCGGCTGTTGCCACCGTCCACCTCGTCGTGCCCCTCCCCCACGTCGAGGCGGTCACGCGCCGGCGTGCCCTCGACCACGTCGTCGCCGCCGTAGGTCCAGGCCCGGAGCCCGCGCGCGAAGTAACCCTGGACCAGGTCCACGGCGTCCGTCCCGTGGTACACCCACTGACGCCTCCCCTCGAGGGCGATCAGTCCCCCGATGTCGTGCACTCCGCCGATGACCTCGTCGTCCCTGCTGAGCGTCCCGTCCTCCATCACCAGCGTGTACACCGCCGGGTCCTCGGGGTCGAAGTCGCCGAACGGATACGTGAGGCGCAGCGTGTCCAGGCCAGGACCTCCGTCGACGAGGAAGCCCGGCGCCGACGGCACGGGAACAGTGAGGTGATCGACACCGGCGCCACCGCGGACCAGGGCCGGCTCGGTGCTGTGAGCGGAGATCGTGTCGGGTCCGTCGCCGCCGCGGAGGTCGTCGGCGCCGCCCCAGGAGGTGATCAGGTCGGTGCCGGGGCCGCCGTCCACGCGGTCGTCGCCGCCGGGCGGGTCGTCCGACTGCCAGTCCTCCGGGTCGAGGTAGTCGTCACCGGAGCGCCCGGTGATGACGTCGTCGCCGTCGGCGCCGATCAGCTGGTCGCCGCGGGGTCCCCCCGCCAGGACGTCGTCGTACGGCGAGCCGTGGACCGCCAGGTACTTCCGCGGCACGATCCGGTCCGTGCCGGCACCGGTGGCCGTGCCCGCCCGGAGGTCGACCTGCACGCCCTGCGCCGCGGAGCCGTAGTCGATGCGGCCCGCGCTGACGTCGTAGGACTCGTCCACCCAACGGTCGTCGCGGCCGATGTCGAGCAGGTCGTCGCCCTCACCACCGACGAGGATGTTGGGGGTGAAGGAGACGCCGCCCCGGTCGATCCAGCGATGCGCGAGCCCGCCGTACAGCTCGTCGTCGCCCGCACCTCCGCGCAGCGTGTCGGCGCCGACGTTGCCGCACAGTACGTCGTCACCTCCGAGCCCGAGGATCACGTCGTCGCCACCGAGCCCGACGATCACGTCGCGACCTTGGGTGCCGACGAGCCGGTCCCACCCCGGCGTACCGACGATGGTGGCGGGCTGGCCGTGGCAGGCCGGGTGCGGCCGTGCCTGCGCTGCGTGGGCGCCGTCGGTCGCGAGGGCGGCGCCCGGTGCGAGCACCAGGCCGGGGAGGGCGAGCAGTCCACTGAGGGCGGAACGGGAAGGCGTCATACCGGGTGTGATGCACGGAGGCGCCGTCTGGTTCGCGCAGCCGCGTCGTAGATTCGGTGACGTGGACCAGACCCCGACCCTGCGCGAGCCCGGTCAACGAGTAAGCCCCCGCGCCCGGCTGATGTGGCAGATCTCCAACCTGATCGAGGGGCTCGTCACCGTCGCGGTCCTGGGCGCGGCGGCGGCCCTGTGGGAGGCGATCGACCTGACCTGGTGGATGGTCGTGCTCGGCCTGCTCGCCGTGGCGGTGTACGTC
>JBAZRQ010000151.1:0-5708 GCA_041662925.1 Nocardioides sp.
GAACAGCGGCGTGTAGTGCTCGACGGTGGGGTGGGCGTAGGGCATGCCGGGGCGTGGTTGCCGAAATCAACGATCCGGGAATTAGGTTGCTAAGGTCAACCTTCCACCGATCGTGAAGAGAGCTCCAGTGTCGCAGGAAGTCACCCCGTCCACCTCGGGCCCCGCGCCGATGACGCACCGCGAGATCATGGAGGCCCTGAGCGGCCTGCTGCTCGCGATGTTCGTCGCCATGCTCTCCAGCACCGTCGTCACCAACGCGCTGCCGGCCATGGTCACCGACCTCGGCGGCAGCCAGACCGGCTACACCTGGGTCGTCGTGGCCACGCTGCTGACCATGACCGCGACGACGCCGCTGTGGGGCAAGCTCGCCGACCTCTTCAGCAAGAAGCTGCTCGTCCAGACCGCGCTGGTCGTCTACTCCGTGGGCTCGCTGGTCGCGGCGTTCGCGCCCAACATGGAGGTGCTGATCGGCGCCCGCGCATTCCAGGGTCTCGGCGTCGGTGGCCTGACCGCGCTGGTCCAGGTCGTCATCGCCACGATGGTCAGCCCGCGCGAGCGCGGCCGCTACTCCGGTTACATCGGTGCCGTCTTCGCGCTCGCCACGGTCAGTGGTCCTCTGATCGGAGGCCTGATCGTGGACAGCCCGCTGGGCTGGCGCGGCTGCTTCTTCGTCGGCCTGCCGATCGCCGCGCTGGCGTTCGTGGTGCTGCAGCGCACGCTCCACCTGCCGGTCGTCCGGCGTCAGGTCAGCATCGACCTTCTCGGTGCCACCCTGATCATGGGCGGCGTCAGCATCCTGCTCGTGTGGGTGTCGCTCGCCGGTCAGCAGTTCGAATGGGTGTCGGGCACCACCGCGCTGATGCTCGCCGCCGGGATCCTGGTGATCGCCGCGTCGGTCTACGTCGAGGCCCGCGTCGCCACCGACCCGATCATCCCGCTGCGCCTGTTCCGCGACCGTACGACGGCCCTCGCGACGGGCGCCTCGGTCATGGTCGGCGTCGCGATGTTCGGCGCCACGGTCTACCTCAGCCAGTACTTCCAGCTCGCCCGCGGCATGTCGCCCACCGAGGCTGGGCTGATGTCGATCGCGATGGTCGGCGGTCTGCTCGTGTCGTCCATCGCCAGCGGGCGGATCATCACCAGCACCGGGCTGTGGAAACGCTGGCTGGTCGGCGGGATGGTCCTGGTCATCGTCGGCCTGGCCCTGCTCGGGCAGATCGACGAGCAGACCGACCTCGTCGTGGTCGGCGTCTACATGGCGCTGGTCGGGCTGGGCCTGGGCGCCACGATGCAGAACCTCGTCCTCTCGGTCCAGAACAACACCCGGATCGAGGACATGGGTGCGGCCAGCTCCGTCGTGGCCTTCTTCCGGTCCATGGGCGGCTCGATCGGCGTCTCGGCGCTGGGGGCCGTGCTCGCCTCGCAGGTCGCGGGCAGCGTCCGCGACGGGCTCAGGACGATGGGGGTCGAGCCCGACGCCCACGAGAGCCACGCGATCCCCGACCTCGACGCGCTCCCGGCCCCGATCCGGGCCCTCTACGAGTCCTCGTTCGGAGACGCGGTCGGACACCTCTTCCTGGTGTCGGTACCGTTCGCCGTGGCCGCCCTGGTCTGCGTCCTGTTCATCAAGGAGGTCCCGTTGCGCACCACCAACTACGACCCCGACGCGACCGCTGACCTCGAGGAGCCCGCCCCGCGATGAGCCCCGGCGTGAGCCCTTCGACAGGCCGAGCAGAGTCGCTACGCCACCTCGAGCAGGAGGTAGGGGTGCTGATCCGCCGGATCAAGCGGGTCATCGCCGAGCGGGCGGAGCTGGTCCACGAGGACCTGCAGCCGGCGTCCTACCTGATGCTGGGCTACGTCGCCGAGCACGGCCCGCTGCGCGCCTCGTCCATGTCGGAGATCTTCGCGATCGACAAGGGCGCGATCAGCCGGCAGGTCCAGCACCTCGTCGACCTGCGCCTGGTCGACCGGGTCACCGACCCCGACGACGGCCGCGCCTCCCTGGTCACCGCCACCGCGGAGGCCGTACGCCGGCTCGAGGACGTCGCCCAGCACCGCCGCAAGTGGCTCGACGAGCGTCTCGGCGACTGGTCCGACGAGCGGCTGGCCGCGTTCGCCCGCGAGCTCGGCCACTACAACGCGGCGCTCAACCCGCCGAGCTAAGCCTGACCCACACCGCGGTGTCGGGCGGCAGGTCGTCGCCGACCGGCCCGGACGCGATCACCAGCTCGCCTGCGGGCAGGGCGGTGGGCGCGCTCCCGCAGTTGACCACCACGGTCAGGGCACCCCGGCGTACGGACAGCACGTCGCCGTCGACGTGCACGTCGACCTCGGTGCCGGCGTCGCGCGCCACGCCCCGGCGGGCCTCCAGCGCCTCGCGGTAGAACTCCAGCGTCGAGCCCGGGTCACCCTCCTGGGCGTCCACGGTCAGTGGCGCCCAGTCGTCGGGCTGCGGGATCCACGGCTGCCCGGACCCCGGGCCGAAGCCGTAGGGCGGCTCGGTGCCCGTCCACGGGATCGGCACCCGGCAGCCGTCCCGGCCGGCCTTGCCGGTCCGGAACCACGACGGGTCGTGGCGGTCGGCCGGGGCGACGTCGATCTCCTCGAGGCCGAGCTCCTCGCCCTGGTAGAGGTACGCCGACCCGGGCAGTGCCAGTGACAGCAGGGTGGCGGCGCGGGCGCGCGCCCGGCCGGACTCGCCGCCGCCGTAGCGGGTGGCGTGGCGGTGCACGTCGTGGTTGCTCAGCACCCAGGTGGGCGTGCCGGAGACGGCTGCGAGCGCGGGCAGGGTGCGCTCGATGACACCGGCGAAGGCGCCGGCCGACCAGGGCGCGAGCACCCAGTCGAAGTTGAACGCCTGGTTGAGCTCGTCGGGGCGCACGTAGCGCGCGTTGGACTCGACGCTGCTGGTCCAGGCCTCGGCGACGGCCATCCGGTCGCCGTCGTACTCCGCCAGGATCCGGTGCCACTGCCGGTAGACGTCGTGCACCTCGGGCTGGTCCCACATCGGCTCGTCGGCGATGTGCGGGCCGCCCTCGTGGGCGGCGTGGCTCATCGCGTCCTCGAACGTCGCCTTCTCGGCGCTGGTCACGCGCTGGTCACGCAGGCTCGCCTCCTTGAGCAGGCCGTGGGCCACGTCGACCCGGAATCCATCGACGTCACGGTCGAGCCAGAAGCGCAGTACGTCGGCGAACATCGCCGGGACGTCGGGGTTGCGCCAGTCGAGGTCGGGCTGGCTGGTGTCGAACAGGTGGAGGTACCACTGGTCGGTGTGGTCGATCCGGGTCCAGGCGGGGCCGCCGAAGACCGACTGCCAGTTGTTGGGCGGCTCGCTGCCGTGGACGCCGCGGCCGGTGCGGAACAGGTAGCGCGCCCGCTCAGGGCTGCCCGGCTCCGAGGCCAGTGCGGCCCGGAACCACACGTGCTCGTGCGACGTGTGGTTGGGCACCAGGTCCACGATCACCCGGAGCCCCAGCTCGTGGGCCTGGGAGACGAGGGCGTCGGCGTCGGCGAGCGTGCCGAACTGCGGGTCGACGTCGAGGTAGTCGGCCACGTCGTAGCCGTGGTCGTGCTGCGGGGAGCGGTAGAACGGCGTCACCCAGACCGCGTCGACGCCGAGGTCGCGCAGGTAGGGGAGCCGGGAGGTGATGCCCGGCAGGTCGCCGATGCCGTCGCCGTCGGAGTCGGCGAAGCTGCGCACGTAGACCTGGTAGACGACCGCGTGCCGCCACCACTCGGTCCCCGGCCGGGTGCCCGGCTGGACGATCGGGGCGCTCATGCGAACGCCGCCGGGTCGATCGCGATCCACACGTGCTCCGCGACGGCGACCACGCGCCCGTCGGCGTCGTACAGCGTGGACGCGGTGGTCGTCTTGCGCCCCTCGCGGCTGCGTGCGGTTCCCATCACCACGTGCTCCTCTCCGATCACCGGCAGGGTGTCGATCCTCGCTGTCATCGTGCCCAGCACCATCAAGCGCTCGGTGAGATCGCCGGCCCAGCCGCCGACGCAGTCGAGGGCCGCCCAGGTGACCGGCAGCGACGCATGACGCACGTCGTCGCGGTAGTCATGCCAGTCCTCGGCCAGGCTCGGGTGCGGCGTCCAGGTCGCCGCGGTCCGCACGGCTCCGCCATCCGGGGACACCTCGCCCGGGAAGATCCGCAGGCCGTCACCCTCCTCGCGCTCGGTGCCGCAGGCGAAGCAGGTGGGGAAGGGGTGCGAGATCAGTCCGGGGTACGACGCCTCCGCGGCGCGCGCCTCGTCGGCGCTCACCGGCGGCACCGGCTCCAGGTCGCGGTCGGTGAGGCGGGCCTGCGCGACCGGGCGGCCGTCGTACGAGGCAACCAGGGTGCCGTCGGGGTCCTCGGTGACCGGCATCAGCACGTCGAGCGGCGGCGGCTGCCGCAGCGCCACCGTGATCGCGGGCCACGACACGCAGTGGTCGTCGTCCCGGTCCTGGTCGTGGGGCAGCAGGGCGGCGAGGGCGCCGGCGGACCAGCCGCCGTTGCCGGAGGACGCCGGCCCGCGGAAGCGGTGGGGGACGAGCAGCCCAGTCGTGGTGGTCATCGGATCTCCTCGTAGCGGTCGAGCGCCTCGAGGCGCTCGGCGGCGTGGTCGACCAGGGGCTGGGGGTAGCCGACCTGGTCGCGGTCCTGCGGGCTCGGGTCGTGCGGGTCGGCTCCGTCCGGCAGGTCGGCGAGCTCGGGCACCCACTGTCGGACATAGGTGCCGTCCGGGTCGAACTTGCGGCCCTGGGTCGTGGGGTTGAAGACCCGGAAGTACGGCGACGCGTCGGTGCCGCTGCCGGCCACCCACTGCCAGCCGTGCTGGTTGGACGCGAGGTCGCCGTCGACGAGGGAGCGCATGAAGTGGCGGGCGCCGTGCTGCCACTCGACGTGCAGGTCCTTGACCAGGAAGCTGGCCGCGATCATCCGCACCCGGTTGTGCATCCAGCCGGTGGCGCGCAGCTGGCGCATCCCCGCGTCGACGACCGGGAAGCCGGTGCGGCCCTGGCGCCACGCCTCGAGGTCGTCGCCGGGCTCGTCGTAGCGCATCCGGGCGAAGTCGGGTCGGAGGTAGTCGCGCGCCGAGCGGGGGTGTGCGAAGAGCACGTCGGCGTAGAACTCCCGCCAGGCCAGCTCCTTGCGGTAGGTCGCGGCGCCGGCACTGGCAACACCACCGGCAACCCCATTGGGCAGCCGGGAGAGGTCGGCCAGCAGGGTGCGCGGATGGATCTCGCCCCACTTGAGGTGGGCCGACATCCGGGAGGTGCCGTCGACGCCGGGCCGGTCGCGGTCGTCGCCGTAGTCGCCGACGCGCTCGAGGAAGGCGTCCCACCGGCGGCGGGCGGCTGCCTCGCCGGCCTCGGGGAGCTCGATCCCCGCGGCGTCGGCGTCGGGGATGTCGGTGGTGTCGTCCAGGCGCAGCCAGCTCGGGCTCGCGGGCGGGTCGACCGGGTCGCGCCAGCCGTGGTCGGCCCACGCCTTCGAGTACGGCGTGAACACCTTGTAGGGGGTCCCGCCGCCGCTGGTCACCCGCCCCGGCGCCACGGCGTACGGCGACCCGGTGCGGACCAGCTCGACGCCGGCCTCGGCGAGCGCCCGCTCGACCGCGAGGTCGCGGGCCCGGCCGTAGGGGCCGAAGTCGGCGGCGACGTGGACCCGCTCGGCCCCGACCTCGACGGCCGCCCGCACCACCCGGCGTACGGG
>JBAZRQ010000152.1:0-5701 GCA_041662925.1 Nocardioides sp.
GGTCACCACCACGACCGCGACGGTCTCAGCCATCGAGGTACTTCCGGTGGCCGGAGAAGTCGCCGCGCAGACCGGCGTACGCCGCCCGGGCGCTGGTCGCGACCCGGCCCGGCTGCGGCCGCGTGAACAGGTAGAACCACACGGTCTTCACCCAGAACATCAGCACGTGCGGCCAGCCGCGGTAGGTGCGCAGGTTGAGCGTGTTGTTGCGGGCCATGCAGTAGTGCTTCAGCTCGCTCGGGGTGTGGTTGTAGGTCGTCCGGCCGAACATCATCGGGGTCCCGAGCTCGCCCACGCTGGGGTGCAGCACCCGTGCGCCCACCACCGTGGCGATCCGGCCGCCGGCCCGCTCGGCGCGCAGGCGGTACTCGTGGTCGTCGCCCCAGATGAAGAACTCCGCGCGGGGCAGCCCGATCCGCTCGACCAGCGCGCGGGTGACCAGCACGCCGTTGAAGGGGATCACCACGTCCCGGATCAGCCCGTCGGCCGCGGCCGACCGGACGTCGGCCATGTCGTGCACGACCGTGGTGCCGCCGGGGAGCCGGATCGGGAAGACCAGCCGCTCCGGACGCTCCTCGTCGACGACCACCGGTCCCCAGAAGTCCAGGTCGGTGCGCTCCAGGAGGAGGCCCAGGCAGTCGTGGTCCGGCAGGCCGTCGTCGTCCATCAGCCACGCGAGATCGGCACCGCGCTCCATCGCCCAGGCCAGGCCGTCGTGGAACCCTCCGGCACCGCCGCGGTTGTCGGCCAGCGAGCGGCTCACCACGTCACCATGGTCGCCCTGCTGGGCCAGCCACTCCCCCGTGCCGTCGGTCGACGCGTTGTCGACGACCAGGATCTCGGCGACCTCGGGTACGTCGCGCAGTCGCCCGACCAGCCGCTCGAGCAGCCCCAGCCCGTTGAACGTGACGACCACGGCCACCACCCGCGGGGAGGTCGCAGGGGGCTGGTCGGTCACGGCGTACACCTTAGGGTGCGGGCTATGGCCCCGGCCCAGCCCGTCACCGCCGACGCCTTCTTCGCGGAGGCGCCGCCGGTCGCGCGGCTGGTGTTCGACCGGCTCCGCACGCTGGTCGAGGAGCTCGGCCCCTGCACGGTGCGGATCACGAGGAGCCAGGTCGCCTTCCGGCGCACGCGGGGCTTCGCCTACCTGTGGGTCCCCGGCCAGTACCTGGCCCGCCCTCAGGCTCCGGTCGTGGTCTCGATCGCCCTCGACCATCAGCTGACCTCGCCGCGTTTCAAGGAGGTCGTCGAGCCCAGCCCCGGGCACTGGATGCACCACCTCGAGGTGCACGAGCCCGACGACCTCGACGACGAGGTCGTCGGCTGGCTCACCGAGGCGGCGGCGCGGGCCTGACCGTCAGCAGGCGGCGCCGAGGTCCTCGGAGTCGTTGGCGGCGTAGCCCTCGCTGAGGGAGCCGACGGAGCCGCCGGTGACGGAGTCGGGCTGCTTGTCCTTGGCGGGCTTGGCGGGGGGCGGGGCCTGGCCCTCGGCCCGGTCGATGGCTCCGGCCACCAAGCGATGAACCAGCTTGATGTCCGGGTCGCCGGTGTTGATCATCGGCGGGACCAGGGAGAGGCTCGAGATCTTCTGGTCGCGCGCCTTGAGGGCCAGCGACACGAACGTCGCGAACTCCGAGGACGGCAGGTTGGTCGAGAGCATCTCGGAGGAGGCCGCGGCGATGTCGGAGAAGTTGCGGACCGCCGTCTGCGGGCTGACCTGCTCGAGCATGGCGTTCATGACGCACTTCTGCCGGGCCATCCGGGAGTAGTCGTCGGAGCCCTCGCGGGCCCGGGCGTACCAGAGGGTGTCGTGGCCGTCGAGCCTGCGGACACCGGGCTCGATGTAGCCGGTGACGTCGGAGCCGAGGCCGCCGACCGGGATCGGCTCGCGCACGTTGAGGGTGACGCCGCCGACGGCGTCGACCAGGTCCTTGAACCCGGCCAGGTTGACCATGGCCCAGTAGTTGATCTCCAGGCCGGTGATGCCCTCGATCGCCATGATCGTGGCGTCGACACCGGGGTTGGTCGAGTCGGGGAACAGCTCGGTGTTGTCCTGGGCCCAGGTGCTCACGCCATTGAGGTAGCAGCCCTCGCACTCGAAGCCGTCGGGGAACTGCTCGCGCATGACCGAGCCCTTGGCGAACGGGAAGCTCGCCATGTTGCGCGGCAGGCCGATCAGCACCGTGCGCCCGGTGTCCTCGTCGATCGAGGCGACGGTCATCGAGTCGGGGCGCAGGCCCCACCGGCCGGCGCCGGAGTCGCCGCCGAGCAGCAGCACGTTGTAGCGGCCGTCGTGCGCCGACGTGGCCTTGCCGTCGCCGGACAGGGCGATGATGAAGTCGCGCTGCACCCCGACGATGTGGGCGCCGAACAGCAGCACGCCGGCGACGCCGAAGCACAGCAGCCCGTTGACGCCGACCATCGCGCGCCGATGGGTCATCCCGAGCGACAGGGGCTGACCGAGCCGCCAGGCGTCGACGAGGAGCCCGGCCCAGCCGATCGCTGCCGCCATCAGCGCGAGGCGCAGGAAGAGCAGCAGGGTCGTGTTGAAGCCCATCTTGAGCACCAGGTCGCGGTCGACCAGGACGGCGAGCAGGGTGACGGCGCCGATGCCGAGCAGGGAGAGCCAGATCCGGAACGCGACCAGGCCGACCTTGCGGTTGCCGGCGACCAGCTGCGCTGACCCGGGGACGACGAGCGTCATCACCATCAGCGACACGGCGCGACGGAAACGGACGCGGGCAGCGCGCTCGACCGTGGAGGTCATCGGACGCCTCTTTCCAGCACAGGGGGAAGAACAGTGCTGCCAGCCAGTATCACCAGTCCCACGCGTCACAACCCGCAGCGACGCGCCGACGCACCGCAGGTAGGGCCGGAGAGGGGCCGGAGAGGTGTCAGGAGTCGGCGCGGCCCCGCTCGATCTCGGTCTTCCTGGCCAGCCGGTGCGCGCGCCGGATCTCGGCCTCGCGCATCCGGCGTACCTCGTGCGGAGTCTCGGGCCGCAGCGGCGGTACGGCGCGGGGCTGGCCGTCGGCGTCGATCGCGACGAAGACGAAGTACGCCGAGGCGACGTGCAGGCCCTCGGCCGACGGGTCGTTCCAGGGCTGCGCCTCGACCCGCACGCCGATCTCCATCGACGAGCGCCCCGCCCAGTTGACCTGGCCGAGGGTGCGCACGATGTCACCGACGTGGACCGGCGCGAGGAACGCCATCTCGTCGAGGGCCGCGGTCACGGCCGGACCACCGCTGTGCCGCTGCGCCACGGCGCCGGCCGTGGAGTCGGCGAGCTTGACGATCTCGCCACCGTGGATGTTGCCGAGCAGGTTGGCCTCGTTGGCGGAGGTCATCATCGCCAGCGAGACGCGGGCGTACGACGGTGGCCGTTGGTCGAGCGGTAGGTCGATGGGTGAGGTCACGGCGACACGCTAGTGCTCCAGCGCCCGGTCAGATCTCCTCGGGCACCATCGCGATCGCTCCGGCGGGACACTCCGAGACGCACAGGCCGCAGCCCTTGCAGTAGTCGAGGTCGATCAGGTACTCCCCCGGCGGGCCGAGCCGGCGCACCGCGTTGTCCGGGCACACGCCCACGCAGTTGTCGCAGGAGAAGCAGTTGCCGCACGACATGCACCGCCGGGCCTCGTAGAGCGCCGTCGTCTCGTCGAGCCCGATCACGACCTCGTCGAACGTCGACTGCCGGCGCGCCGCCTCGAGCATCGAGCGCTTCGCGTGCGGCGCCTCCTCGTAGTACCAGGTGTTGAGCATCGCGAAGTCGGCGAGCTCCTGGTGCGGCGCCGGCTCCGGGGCCCGGTCGGACAGCCAGTCGTCGATCGCGTGGGCCGCCCGCCGGCCGTGGCCGACCGCGACCGTGACGGAGCGCTCGTGCGGCACCGCGTCGCCGCCCGCGAAGACCCCCGGCCTCCCGGTCATCAGCTCGTGGTCGACCGTCACGACACCCTCGTTCACCGTGATGTCCGAGCTGCCCTCGAGCAGCGACAGGTCGGTGTCCTGGCCCAGGGCCAGCACCAGTGCGTCCGCCTCGAGCACGTCGAACTCGCCCGTGGGGTGGGGGAAGCCGGACTGGTCCAGCTCCATCCGCTCCACCGTCAGGGTGCCGTCGTCGACCTGGGTGATCGTGGTCAGCCAGCGGAACAGGACGCCTTCCTCCTGGGCCTCCCGCACCTCACCCTCGTGCGCCGGCATCCGGTCGCGGGTGCGCCGGTAGATGACGACCGCCTCCTCCGCCCCCAGCCGCCGGGCGGTGCGCGCGGCGTCCATGGCGGCGTTGCCGCCGCCGTAGACCGCGACCCGTCGGCCCAGCATCGGCGGCTCCCCCTCCTCGAGGTGGCGCAGCATCGAGACCGCGTCGAGCACGTGCGAGGCGGACCCGGCGGGCAGGTAGGCGCGCTTGCCGACCTGGGCGCCGACCGCCAGGAACGTGGCGTCGTAGCCTCCGTCGGCGATGGTGGCGTCGAGGTCGGTCACGGTGACGCCGAGGTGGAAGTGCACGCCCAGGTCGCGGATCCGCTGCACCTCGGCGTCCAGGATGTCGCGGGGCAGGCGGTACGCCGGGATCCCGAAGCGCATCATCCCGCCGGGCAGCGGTGCGGAGTCCACCACCGTCACGTCGTGGCCCAGCATCGCGAGGTGGTACGCCGCGGACAGCCCGGCCGGTCCGGCTCCGACGACCAGCACCCGCCGGCCCGTGGGGGGCGCCTCGACGCGGACCGTCCAGCCCTGGCGGATCGCCTCGTCGCCCAGGAAACGCTCCACCGCGTTGATGCCCACGGCCTCGTCGAGGATCTCGCGGTTGCAGGCCGTCTCGCACGGGTGGTAGCAGACCCGGCCCATGATCGCGGGGAACGGGTTGTCGGCCATGATCGTGCGCCACGCCCGCTCGTAGCCGTGCCCGTCCGCTCCGGGGCCCTCCTCGGCGGCGTACAGCCAGGCCTGGATGTTCTCCCCTGCGGGACACGCGTTGTTGCAGGGCGGCTGCCGCTCCACGTAGACGGCGCGCTCGGTGCGCCACGAGCCGGTCTTGTTGGCGCGGCTGGTGCCGACATCGAGGGTGATGGCGAAGGGCTTGTCCATGTCAGGCTCCCTGCTCGTTGAGCGGACCGTCGGTGGCGAGCAGCCCGTAGCGGGCGATGGCACGGTCGGCACCGGCCTGGATCCGGGCCACGATGTCGGGGCGCGGTTGGTTGCCGAAGAGGTGGGAGTAGCGGCGCTGCGGACGCAGGTAGTCCTCGACCGGGACCGGTCGCCGGATCGGCGTCACCCCGGTCACCTCTCCCCGCTCGGCCTCGAACACCGGGAAGATGCCCGAGCGCTGGGCCAGCCGGGCGAGCAGGATCGTGTCCTTCGACGCGCTCCCCCAGCCCAGGGGGCACGGCACCAGGACGTGCAGGTAGCGGGCCCCGTGGAAGGTCATCGCCTTCTCCACCTTCCGCTCGAGGTCGTGCAGGTCGGCGACGGTGGCGGTGGCGACGTACGGGATCTCGTGGGCCATCGCGATCCTCGGGAGGTTCTTGCCCTGGCCGAACGCGTTGCCGGGCTCGGGCCCGATCGCCTTGGTGTTGGCGGTGCGGGCACCGCCCGGGGTGGCACCGGAGCGCTGCACCCCGGTGTTCATGTAGCCCTCGTTGTCGTAGCAGACGAACAGCACGTCGTCGTTGCGCTCGAACATCCCCGACAGCGCCCC
>JBAZRQ010000153.1:0-5687 GCA_041662925.1 Nocardioides sp.
CGGCGAGCTGGTCCCCAAGAACCTCGCCATCGCGCGGCCGATGGCGACCGCGCGGGCCACCCAGCTGCCGATGCGGTGGTGGACGGCGGTCAACCACTACCCGATCAAGTTCCTCAACGGGTCGGCCAACGCCATCGTCCGGCGTCTGGGCATGGAGCCGCAGGAGGAGCTGCGCTCCGCCCGCAGCTCCACGGAGCTGGCCTCGCTGATCCAGCGCTCGGCCCACATCGGCACCCTCGACGCCGACACCGCCGAGCTGATGGAGCGCTCGGTCGAGTTCGGCACCCGCACGGCCGGCGAGATCATGACGCCGCGCGTGCGCACCCACAGCCTCGACGTCAACGACCGGGCCAGTGCCGTGATCGACCTGGCCCGCGAGACCGGGCACTCACGCTTCCCCGTGCGCGACGCCGACGACACCGTCGTCGGCACCGTGCACGTCAAGCACGCGGTGGCGCTGCCGCTCCAGGAGCGCGCCACGACCAAGGTCAAGCACCTCATGGTCCGCCCGATCGTCGTACCCGACTCGCTGCGGCTCGACCCGCTGATGGCGCTGCTGCGCAAGGACGGGTTCCAGCTGGCGGTCGTGCTCGACGAGTACGGCGGCCACGCCGGCATCGTCACCCTCGAGGACGTCATCGAGGAGATCGTCGGTGACATCGCCGACGAGCACGACCGGCTCGGTGCGCAGGCGCGCCTGCGTCGCGACGGCAGCTGGTCGCTGTCAGGCCTGCTGCGCCCCGACGAGGTCGAGGACCTCACCGGCATCCAGCTCCCCGAGGACGAGGACTACGACACCATCGCCGGCCTGGTGCTCAAGGTGATCGGGCGGGTGCCGGAGACCGGCGACATTGCCGAGGTGCCCGTGCCCGACCCGCGCGAGTCCGACGAGCCGCGCGAGCAGCTCGCCGTACTCACCGTCGAGCAGATGGACGGCCTGCGGGTCGACCGGCTGGCGCTGCGGATCCTGGACGGGGAGGAGCAGCCATGAGCGACACCGCGGCGATCCTGCTCGCCGTCCTCCTGCTCGCCGCCAACGCGTTCTTCGTCGGCGCCGAGTTCGCGCTCATCTCCGCGCGCCGCTCCCAGATCGAGCCCCGCGCCCAGGCGGGCTCACGGATGGCGCGGACCACGCTCCGGGCGATGGAGAACATCTCCCTGATGATGGCCGGCGCCCAGCTCGGCATCACGATCTGCTCCCTGGGCCTCGGTGCCATCGGGGAGCCGGCCGTCGCCCACCTGCTCGAACCGGTCTTCCACGCCGTGGGCGTGCCCGACGAGGCGCTCCACCCGGTCGCGTTCGTCGTGGCGCTCCTCGTCGTGGTGGCGCTCCACGTCGTCCTCGGGGAGATGGTGCCCAAGAACATCGCGCTCGCCGGGCCCGACCGCGCCGCGCTGGTGCTGGGTCCGCCGCTGGTGGGAGTCGTCACGATCCTGCGCCCGGTGATCGTGGGGCTCAACGCGATCGCCAACGGGACCCTGCGCCTGGTCAACGTCGAGCGCCGAGACGAGGTGTCCTCCACCTTCACCCGCGAGGAGGTCGCAGCGCTGGTCGAGGAGTCGCGCGGCGAGGGGCTGCTGGCCAAGGACGAGTACGACCGGTTGTCCGGCGCGCTCGGGTTCTCCGAGAAGACCGTGGCGTCGCTGGTGATGCGCCCAGAGACCCTGGCCACGGTGCAGCGCGGCTCGACCCCGGCCGAGGTTGAGGCGGTGTGTGCCGCGACCGGTTTCAGCCGTTTCCCGGTGGCCACCGAGACCGGGGAGCTGATCGGCTATCTCCACATCAAGGACGTGCTCGAGCCCGACGAGAGCAGGCGCGAGCAGCCCATCGAGGACAAGTGGATCCGTCCGTTCGCCCCGGTGACCGCCGACGACGAGCTGCACGACGCCCTGGAGACCCTGCAGCGTCGGGGCGCCCACATGGCCCGCGTCGTCGACGCCGACGGCGCGACCCTGGGGCTGGCGACGCTCGAGGACGTGATCGAGGAGCTGGTCGGGGAGATCCGCGACGCCGCCCACCACGAGTCCCACCACGATGAGCCGGTCTGACGGGCTCCACCCTCCCCGGAGCGGGCGCTCGCGGCGGTTAAGGTGTCCCCGCAAGGCCAGCAGGTCAACACTCCCCGAGAAGCAGGCATCAGTGGCGGACGACTCGACGCGCAGTGACCGCGTCTGGACGATCCCCAACCTCCTGAGCGCACTGCGGCTGGCGGGCGTGCCGGTGTTCCTCTGGCTGGTCCTCGGTCCCGAGGAGGACGGCTGGGCGCTCGCCCTGCTGATGGTCTCGGGCTTCACCGACTTCCTCGACGGCTGGCTGGCCCGCAAGCTCAACCAGCAGTCGGTCGTCGGCCAGATCCTCGACCCGGTCGCCGACCGCCTCTACATCCTCGCCGTGGTCGTGGGCCTGGCGCTGCGCGACGTGATCCCGTGGTGGATGGCGATCTCGCTGCCCCTGCGCGACGCGCTCATGTGGGGACTGGTGCCGCTGCTGCGCACCCGGGGCTACAGCGCGCTGCCGGTGCACTTCCTCGGCAAGGCCGCCACGTTCAACCTGCTCTACGCGTTCCCGCTCCTGCTTCTCGGCGACGGCGAGGGTGTGATCCCGCTGCTGGCCAGGGTCTTCGGGTGGGCGTTCGCGTTGTGGGGCATCGGGCTCTACTGGTGGGCAGGCATCCTCTACGCCTGGCAGGTGCGCAAGCTCCTGCTGACGACCGAGCGCCGCCCGGCGGTCCACGATGCCTGAGCGCGACGACCTCCCGCCCCGCGTCACGCTCCCGCTGCTGGACCTGGTCCAGCGGCAGGCCCTCGACGAGGACTACCTCGTCGCCGCCGAGCGGCGCGCGCAGCGAGCCACGGAGCCCGGGACGCACGCCGACGTACGCCGTGGCAGCGGGCACCCGCGCCGCGTGGCCGCGGTGGCGGTCATGGTCTTCGGCATCATGGCCTCCACGGCGGCCGTGCAGACCCAGCGCAACGCCTCCGTGGCCGACGAGGGACGGGCCAGCCTGCTGGCGCGCATCGACGGCGAGAGCGACCGGGTGGCCCGGCTCCAGGAGCAGATCGCCGACCTGCGTGAGGCCAACGCCGACAGCGAGCAGCAGGTGCTGGCGCTCAGCGAGCAGCAGCAGAGCCTCACGGCGCGACTGCGCCGGCTGCAGGTCCGCACCGGTTTCGTGGCGGTGCGCGGCGAGGGCGTGCGAGTCATCGTCACCGACGAGGCGACCGGAACCCCGGACGGAGCGGTCAAGGACGAAGACCTCGCGCTGCTGGTCGACGGGCTGTGGGCAGCCGGGGCGGAGGCGATCTCGGTCAACGGTCAGCGGCTGACGGCGGCGAGCGCGATCCGCGTGTCCGGGGCGGCGATCGAGGTCAACGGCGTGGGCATCGCCTCGCCCTACACCGTCCTGGCGGTCGGCGACAAGGGCAGCCTGCAGGCCAACTTCTACGACACCAGCAGCGGCCTGGCCTTCAACGACCTGTCCCAGCGCTACGGGTTCGAGGTCGACATGCAGAATGAGGACGAGCTGTCCCTGCCTTCGGCTCGTCCCTCCATGCGTGTCCTGCGCTGGGCGGACGAGGGCAGCTCCCAGGATGGGAAGCCGCGCAAGTCCGAGGAGGTGGAGCCGTGATCGCCGTACTCGGCCTCGCCGTGGGCGTGCTGCTCGGGGTGTTCCTCGAGCCCGACGTGCCGCTCGGGCTGGAGCCCTACCTGCCGATCGCCGTCGTGGCCGCGCTGGACGCCGTCTTCGGCGGGATGCGGGCCTACCTCGACGGCATCTTCGACGACAAGGTCTTCGTCGTGTCGTTCGTGAGCAACGTCGTGATCGCCGCCGGCATCGTCTACGTCGGCGACAAGCTCGGCGTCGGCGGTCAGCTCTCGACCGGCGTGATCGTGGTGCTCGGGATCCGGATCTTCTCCAACGTCGCCGCGATCCGCCGGCACCTGTTCCATGCCTGAGCCGGTCACCGGGCCGGACCGGGGGCCGGAGGACCTGCCCAGCGGGCGGGAACGGCTGCGCCGGGCGCTGGTCCAGCCGACCCGACGCCAGATCGTGGTGGGGCTGCTGCTCGCCCTCGTGGGCTTCGCGGCGGTCACCCAGGTGCGCTCCACCCAGGGCGACGACACCTACGCCGCGCTGCGGCAGCAGGACCTGATCGACGTGCTCAACGGGCTCGCCGGCACCACCCAGCGGGCCGAGGCCGAGATCGCGCGGCTCCAGGACACCCGCGACGACCTGCAGTCCGACACCAGCGCTCGTCAGGCCGCCCTGGAACAGGCCCAGGGCGAGGTCGACACCCTCAACGTCCTGGCCGGGCTGGTCCCGGTCACCGGGCCGGGCATCCGGATCACCGTGACCGAGGAGACCGGCGAGGTCGAGGTGGGCTCGATGATCGACGCCATCCAGGAGCTACGCACGGACGGCGCGGAGGCCATCCAGTTCAACGGCGAGGTCCGGGTCATCGCCCAGAGCTCGTTCACCGACATCGTGGGCGGGCTCGAGATCGACGGCATCGAGGTCCAGTCGCCCTACGTGATCGACGTGATCGGCGACCCCGACGTACTCTCTCAGGCGATCGACTTCCCGCTCGGCCCGAAAGCCAAGCTGAAGCGCGATGGAGCCGAGGTCGAGGTGCAGCGGCTCACCTCGCTCGACATCGAGTCGGTGGTCACCCCGGTCCAACCTGAGTACGCCCAACCCGACACCGGGCAGTAGCCTGCTGGACGACGCCAGGCTGTTCCCGCCCGACCTGCTCGGTGCGACGACCGGAGGAGATCCGCTGTGTACCCCGATGACCTGAAGTACACCGTTGAGCACGAGTGGCTGCGCCTGCCGGGCGAGCACGAGGGATCGGTCCGGGTCGGCATCACCGACTACGCCCAGGACGCGCTCGGCGACATCGTCTACGTGTCGCTGCCCGAGCTGGGCGACACGGTCGAGGCGGGTGCCACGTGTGGCGAGCTGGAGTCGACCAAGTCGGTCAGCGACGTCTACGCCCCGGTGTCGGGTGAGGTCGTGGCCCGCAACGAGGCCCTCGACGCCACCCCCGAGCTGGTCAACAACGACCCCTACGGCGGCGGCTGGCTCTTCGAGGTGGTCCCCTCGGACCCCACCCAGCTCGACGACCTGCTCGAGGCCGACGCCTACGTCGCGACCCTCGAGGGCTGAGCGCGTCCGTTCCTTCCGCTCTTCCTCGCGGTTGCCCCTTGATCCCGTCCGCGTGGCTGATAGGTTCGGACCAACCGTCAACCTCAACCCTGCCTTGAGGGTTCTGTGGTCGGCGAACCACCCGACCGGAGGATGATTCGATGCCGTTCTGCACCTCGTGTGGCAGGCAGAACCCGGACGACGCACGCTTCTGTGCCCAGTGCGGCACCCGGCTCCTGAGCGCCGACGCGCCCTCCGCCGATCCGGCGACGGGCTCCATGCCGGCTGTGGGCGAGTCCGTGGGCGAGGCGACCGCCACGATTCAGATCGGCGTCCCCGGCGACCGTGTCGAGACCTCCGACCGCCAGCTCAACCCGGTCGACGCCGCTGCCGTCGACGCGCTGCCGAGCGGGCACGCGCTGCTCGTCGTACAGAAGGGGCCGGGTGCGGGCAGCCGCTTCCTGCTCGACGCCGACGAGACCCACGCCGGGCGCCACCCGGACAGCGAGATCTTCCTCGACGACGTGACCGTGTCGCGCC
>JBAZRQ010000154.1:0-5658 GCA_041662925.1 Nocardioides sp.
CCAGTCACGGAAGCGGTTGGTCTCGGCCGCCGTCGACCCCGCGCTCGCGGGGGCGGCGAGCGCCACCAGCAGAGCCACCACGGTGGCCACGACCAGGCGCCTCATCCACATGCCCGTCACCCTATGCTCGGCGGGTGCTGGAGACGAGGAAAGGGTTCCTTCTGGGCGTCGCGGCCTACGCCCTCTGGGGAGCGTTCCCGCTCTACTGGCCGCTTCTCGAGCCGGCGGGAGCCATCGAGATCCTGGCTCACCGGATCCTCTGGTCGATGCTGACGATGGGGCTGGTCGTGCTGGTCCTGCGCCGGACCGGCCGGGTCCGAGCCCTCGCCCGCGACCGGCGGGTGCTGGGGCTGCTGATGCTTTCCGCGCTCGTGATCACGGTCAACTGGGCGGCGTACATCTGGGGCGTCAACAACGGCCGGGTGGTGGAGACCTCGCTCGGCTACTTCATCAACCCGCTGGTGACCGTGCTCATGGGGGTCCTGGTGCTGGGCGAGCGGCTGCGCCGGGTCCAGTGGGTGGCCATGGGGATCGGCCTGCTGGCGGTCGTAGTGATCACGTGGGACTACGGACGACTGCCGTGGGTCGCGTTGGTCCTCGCGTTCTCGTTCGGCACCTATGGACTGGCCAAGAAGACCGCCGACGTCCCGGCCGTCGAGGGACTCACCTTCGAGACGATCCTGATCGCCCCCTTCGCCGCGGGATACGTCGGCTGGCTCGCGACCACCGGCGAGGCCGACTTCGGCGCCCACGGCACCGGCCACGCGCTGCTGCTGACCACGACCGGCATCGTGACCGCGATCCCCCTGCTCTGCTTCGGCGCGGCGGCGATCCGGGTGCCGATGGTCACCCTCGGGCTACTGCAGTACCTCGCACCGATCCTGCAGTTCGGGCTCGGGGTCTTCTGGCTGGGCGAGGACATGCCCGCTGGTCGCTGGGCCGGGTTCGCGCTGGTCTGGGTCGCGCTGGTGGTCTTCACCACCGACGCGGTGCGGCACCGGCGACGGCAGCTGGCGCTCACCGTCGAGGGCGCCCCGGCGCACTGACCCGGGGCACTAGGCGGAGCGGACGGCCACGATGTCGGCGAAGGCCTCGAGGGCGCTGCGCACCGGACCGGCCGGCAGCACGCCGAGCACGGCCTTGGCCTCCTCGGCGCGGGCGACGACGTAGGCACGCGCCTCGTCCATCGCGGAGTGCTTGCGCAGGAGGTCGAGCGCCTCGGCGTGGCGGGCATCGTCGGTGAGGTCGCTGTCGAGCAGCTCGAGCAGCCGGGCGTCGGCGGGGTCCGTCGACGCGCGCGCCATCAGCACGGGCAGGGTCGGCACCCCCTCGCGCAGGTCGGTGCCGGGTGTCTTGCCGGACTCGTCGGCCTCGGAGGCCACGTCGAGGATGTCGTCGGAGAGCTGGAAGGCCGCGCCGACGATCTCGCCGTACGCCGTCAGCGCCTCCTCGACCTCGGTGCCGGCGCCGCCGAAGCGGGCGCCGTAGCGGGCGGAGGTGGCGATCAGCGACCCGGTCTTGCCGGCCACGACGTCGAGGTAGTGCTGGAGCGGGTCGTCGGTGGGTCCGGGCTTGACCGTCTCGAGGATCTGCCCCTCGACCAGCCGGGTGAACGTCTCGGCCTGGATGCGCACCGCGTCGGGCCCGAGCCGGGCCGTCAGCTCCGAGGACTTCGCGAACAGGAAGTCGCCGGTCAGGATCGCGACGTGGTTGTCGAAGCGCGAGTTGGCGGAGTCGGCGCCCCGGCGCAGGGAGGCCTCGTCCATCACGTCGTCGTGGTAGAGCGAGCCGACGTGCGTGATCTCGACGACGCAGGCCGCGGTGATGACCTCGTCCGAGCCCGCCCGGTCTCCGGCCTCGGCCGCCAGCAGCACCAGGAGCGGACGGAACCGCTTCCCGCCTGCGGCCAGCAGGTGGCGCGCCGCCTCGGTGACGTAGGGGGCCCGGCTCTGTGCGTGCTCGAACAGCGCGGCCTCGACGACCGCCATCCGCTCACGCAGGCGCCGGGCCAGCGCTTCGTCGGTGATCGGCAGCGCGAGATCAGCGACGCTGGGCGGGTTGGAGCTCACCTGATGAAGTCTCCCGCATTCGTCGCCAGGTCGAGCACGGGCCCCGGCACGATGCCGAGCACGAACGTCGCCAGCACGCACACGCCGATGGTCACGGTGGTCATCGGCGACGACCTGGTGACCGCGGCGACGTCACCCTCGGGCTCGGTGAAGAACATCAGCCGGATGTGGCGGATGTAGAAGTAGACCGCCGCGATGCTCGCGACGATCGCCACCAGCACCACCGGCCACGCCCCGGCCGACATGGCGACCGTGAAGACCGCCCACTTGCCGACGAAGCCGGAGGTCAGCGGGATGCCGGCCATGGACAGCAGGAAGAACGCGAACGCTCCCGCCACCAGCGGTGAGCGTCGACCGAGCCCGGCCCACCGCGGGAAGGCCGTGGCCTCGCCCCCCGAGTCGCGCACCAGGGTGACGACCGCGAAGGCACCGACCACCGAGAACCCGTAGGTCGTCAGGTAGAACAGCACCGCCACGAGGGAGGAGACCTGACCCTCCGCGAGCTCGCTGGAGGCCTGCACCCCCAGGACTCCGGTGAGGACGAAGCCGGTGTGGGAGACCGAGGAGTAGGCGAGCATCCGCTTGACGTCGGTCTGGACGATGGCCAGGACGGCCCCGACCAGCATCGTCAGGATGGCGATCACCCACATCATCGGCTGCCAGCTCCAGCGATCGGAGCCGAAGGCGACGTAGAAGAGCCTCAGCATCGCGCCGAACGCGGCGACCTTGGTGCAGGCGGCCATGAACGCCGTCACCGCCGTGGGCGCACCCTGGTAGACGTCGGGGGTCCAGGACTGGAACGGCGCGGCGCCGACCTTGAACAGCAGCCCCACGGCGATCATGCCCATGCCGATGAGGAGCAGTGCCTCGTTGTCGACGTCGTTGCGCACGGCCTCGTTGATCTCCGCGAACTGCATGGAGCCGGCGAAGCCGTAGACCAGCGCGACGCCGTAGAGGAAGAACGCGGAGGAGAACGCCCCGAGCAGGAAGTACTTGAGCGCCGCCTCCTGGCTCAGCAGCCGGCGCCGGCGAGCGACCCCGCTCAGCAGGTACAGCGGCAGCGAGAGCACCTCGAGCGCCACGAACATGGTCAGCAGGTCGTTGGCGGCCGGGAAGAGCATCATCCCGCCGACCGCGAACATCAGCAGCGGGTAGACCTCGGTGTGGTCCAGCCCGCGGGTCGACGCCTGGCGCTCGGCCTCGGTGCCGGGCAGTGCGGCCGCCTGGCCGGCGAACGCCGAGACCCCGCCCTCGAGGCGTCGCTCCGCGAAGAGCGCCACCCCGCCGATCGCGAAGACCAGCACGAGGCCCCACAGGAAGACGGTCGGGCCGTCGATGACCAGCGTGCCCTCGACCGCGATCAGGCCGCGGGCGGCACCGTCGCCGAGCGAGGTGAGGCCGGTGCCGACGATGACGGTGCCGACCAGGGCGGCCACGAGGCCGACGCCGGCCAGGACCACCTGGGTCAGGTGCCGGCGCTCACGGGGCAGGAACGCCTCGACGACGACGCCGAGGCACGCGGCGCCGAAGACGAGCAGCATCGGCCACAGCTCGGCGTACTCGATGGTGGGCTTGACGTAGTCCATCAGTGGTCGCCCCCTTCCTCGGTGTCGGCTTGCTCAGGAACGGAGCCGGCAGGTACGTCGACCTCGTTGTCGGCGACCCCGGCGTACTCCATGAGGGAGTCGATGGTCGGGTTGGCCACATCGAGCAAGGGCTGCGGGTAGAGGCCGAACAGCACCAGGGCCAGCATCAGGGGTGCGATCGCCCCGATCTCGCGCCGGTCGAGGTCCGGTGTGGACTCGAGGCCGGCCGGGGCGGGTCCGGTCATGACGCGTTGGTACATCCAGAGCACGTAGATCGCGGCCAGCACGATGCCGGTGACCGCGACCGCGCCGACGTACCAGGCGTAGTCGAAGGCCGACATGAGCACCAGGAACTCCGAGATGAACGGGCTCAGGCCGGGCAGGCCCAGCGTGGCGAGGCCGGCGACCAGGAAGAGCCCCGCCAGCACGGGCGTGACCTTCTCGAGACCGCTCATGCCGCTGATCAGGCTGGTGCCGCTGCGACGGATCAGGTAGCCGGCCAGCAGGAAGAGCGCCGCGGTGCCGAGGCCGTGGTTGACCATGTAGAGGATCGCCCCGGAGCCGCCCTGGGTGCTGAGCGCGAAGACGCCGATGGTGATGAAGCCGAAGTGGCTCAGCGAGGTGAGACCGATCAGCCGCAGCACGTCGTCCTGGCCGATCGCGACGAGCGCGCCGTAGACGATCGAGATCAGGGCCAGCACCATGACCAGCGGGGTCGCCCACTGCGAGGCCTCGGGGAACAGTCCCAGACAGAAGCGCAGCATGCCGAACGTGCCGATCTTGTCGAGCACGCACACGAGCAGCACGCTGGTGCCGGGAGTGGCCTTCTCGGTCGTGTCGGCCAGCCAGGTGTGCACCGGGAACAGCGGCGCCTTGATCGCGAACGCGATGAAGAAGCCGGCGAAGAGCCAGCGCCCGGCGTCGGTGGAGATGTCGAGCTCGGCCAGGTCGGCGAGCAGGTAGGACGGCTGGCCCTGCTGGGCGGAGACGACGTAGAGGCCGACCACCGAGGCGAGCAGCACCAGGCCACCTGCGAGCTGGAACATCAAGAACTTGACCGCGGCAGCGCCGCGACCGTCGCGGCCGAAGCCGCCGATGAGGAAGTAGGCCGGGATCAGCGTCGCCTCGAACACGACGTAGAAGAGGAACACGTCGGTCGCCAGGAACACCGCGAGCGAGAGCCCCTCGAGGGCCAGGGTCCACGCGAAGAACGCCTTGGTGTTGCCGTCGTCGCCGTCGAACCAGCCCGCGCCGAGCACGATCGGGACCAGGACGGCGGTCAGCAGCACCATCAGCAGGCCCAGGCCGTCGACGCCCAGGGCGTAGTTGACGCCGAAGGCCTCGATCCAGGAGTGCTGCTCCTCGAGCTGCATGCCGCCGTCGACGTCGTACTGCACGGCGACGGCCACACCCAGGGCGAGGGTGAGCAGGGAGAAACCGATGGCGGTCGTCTTGGTGACGGTGCTGGGGGCGAAGGCCACGACCAGGGCACCGACGAGCGGCGCCGCGATCAGGAGGGTCAGCCAGGGGAACTCATTCATGCGGGGTCCTCGCGGAATCGTGACCGGAGTGAGCGAAGCGAGCGCAGGGAGCGATTACGTGGGGTGCTCATGCGAGGTTCACCACCAGGAGGGCGACGACGACCAAGAGGACACCGACGAGGACTGAGAGGGCATAGGAGCGCACGTAACCGTTCTGGACCTTCCGTAGCTGACCGCCGATGGCGGCGACCGCGGACGCGCCGCCGGTGAAGAACCCGTCGGCACCGGAGCGGTCGAAGGTGAGCAGGCCGCTCACCAGGTGGCGCCCGGGGGTGACCACGAGCCCCTCGTTGATGGCGTCGCCGTAGAGGTCGGCGCGCGCGGCGCGGGTGGCGAATGAGACGTCCTCGGGCGGGGTCAGCGCGATCTCGCGCTTGCCGACCAGGAACCAGGCGATAGCGACACCGGCGGCGACGACGAGCACGATGATGCCCGTGATGACGAGCGCGGGCAGGGGAGGCT
>JBAZRQ010000155.1:0-5644 GCA_041662925.1 Nocardioides sp.
TGCCGGATGCGCGCGCCGCGGTCCAGGAGTACGCCGCCAACCGGCCGGCGCTGGTCGAGGCCGGCCAGCAGTTCGTGGCGCTGGTGACCGCGATCCTCGACGAGGCCGGCATCAACTACCTCAGCGTCACCGGGCGCACCAAGTCGGTCGAGTCGTTCGCGGAGAAGGCCGCCCGCACGGTCGACGGCCGGCCGGTCTTCACCGACCCGCTGCGCGAGATCACCGACCAGATCGGCGTACGCGTGATCACCTACGTGCACAGCGACGTCTCCGCGGTGGCCGACCTGCTCAGCGACCAGGTGGTCGTCAAGGAGGACCGCGACCTCGGGCGCGAGACGGCCAGCGAGGGCCGCTTCGGCTACGCCAGCCGGCACCTGCTGATCGAGCTCGACGCGGCCCGCGAGAGCGACCGCGACTACGCCGCGCTGCGAGGGCGCCTGGCGACGGTCCAGGTACGCACGGTGCTGCAGCACGCGTGGGCGGAGTTCGAGCACGACATCCGCTACAAGGGCGACGTACCCGACGAGCACGCCCGCGACCTCGACCGCCGCTTCACCCTCGCCGCCGGGCTGCTCGAGCTCGCCGACCAGGAGTTCTCCACGATCCGCGAGCGGCTGCGCTCGAGCGGCTCTGGGGGTCCAGTGGTCCGTCACGAGAGCGTCGTCGACGACCCGCGCATCGACCCGCGCGAGCTCGCGGCCTTCCTCGCCGGGCAGTACGACGACGCCGGCTGGTCGCGCACCGACCACTACTCGTGGATCTCCGGCCTGCTGCTCGAGCTCGGCATCACCTCGCTCGACGAGCTCAGCGACGTGCTGCGCGAGACCCCCGCCGACCTCAACGAGCGGATGGACTACCGCTACCCGCCGGGCGCCGTACGCCGCCTGGACGACGCGCTCCTCTCGGCCTACGCCGAGCGCTACGTCGACCTCCACGGCAACGCCCACCGCCGCGACGGCCTGCTCGCGCGGCTCGCCAAGCTGCGCGCCTGAACTACCGTCGACCCCATGACTCCCGCACAGCTGCTGACCGAGCTCTTCGGCCGCATCGTCACGAGCGCCGAGGCTGCGGTCGACGGCCTCACCGAGGACCAGCTCGCCACGCGTCCCACCGACACCGCCAACCCGATCGGCTGGCTGGTCTGGCACCTCGCCCGGGTCCAGGACGACCACGTCGCCACTGTCGCCGGACTCGAGCAGGTCTACACCGCACAGGGGTACGCCGAGCGGTTCGGGCTGCCGTTCGACGTCACCGACATCGGCTACGGCCAGACCAGCGCGGAGGTCGGCCAGGTCCGCGCCGACGCCGCCCTCCTGACCGACTACCTGCGCGCGGTGCACGAGCAGACGACCGGCTACCTCTCCGGGCTCGAGGCCGCCGACCTCGACCGGGTGGTCGACGAGGGCTGGGACCCGCCGGTGACGCTCGGCGTGCGGCTGGCCAGCGTCGTCAACGACGACCTCCAGCACGCCGGCCAGGCGGCGTACCTCAGAGGGCTGCTGGGCGCCTGACCCACTAGCGCACGACCTGGTCCGCCCGGGTCCGAAACTCCGTAGACGCACCTGGGTAGCAAAGGGTTGCAGCGCGTCGCGAGCGGTCTGGACCGACGCCGAAAAGGATTCCGCGACCGGCGCAGGTGTCTGGTTGCATCCTCCGCCGTGACCATCTCCACCAGCCCCAACGCCAGCCCCCACGCCAGCCCCGGACGCCGCGCCGTGACCCGGTACGCGGTCCCCGTTCTGACCGCGACCGTCGCCACGAGCCTGCTCGCCGTGACCGGCCCCCCGGCCCGTGCGGTCGTCAAGCGCGCCGACCTCACCGTCGTCTCCGCCACCGTCAACAAGTCCACGCTCGCCGAGGGCGACACCGTCGTCGTCAGCCACGTGGTCAAGAACCGCGGCACTGCCAAGGCCGCCGGGACCCAGACCCGCTTCTACCTGTCGACGAACGTCGCCGCCAGCCAGGCCGAGCGCGTCCGCAGCGCCACCAACCCACGCTCGGCCCCGCAGGACGTCCTGCTCATGGGCGCCAAGCCGGTCGGCGCAGTCGGGCCCGGCAAGCAGGTCTCGGTCAGCAGCGTCACCCTGACCGTCCCGGTCGGTACCGCCGCGGGCTCCTACACCGTCCTGGTCTGCGCCGACGACCGCGGCACCGTGCGCGAGAAGAGCGAGACCAACAACTGCACCCCGGCCGCGAAGCGCCTCGCCGTCAAGGCGGCGCCCGGATCGGAGACGCTGCGGCTGCAGACGTTCGGAGACGGTTTCTCCCGGCCGTCGAACGAGTACCTCGGGCTGATCAAGGCCTTCTGCGACGTCGTGCGACCCGCGAAGGCGATGACGCTGAGCGCCGCCCTCGCCGGCGCCCGGTCGTTCCTCTCGACTACCGCCGGCGCGAACGCGCTGTCGCAGCTCGAGTCCTCCGGCCAGGCCTCGACGCCCGGCAAGGCCGAGGCCCTGGCGGCCGCGGCCGTCACGCAGGGCTCGCCCGGCCTGGCGCTCGCAGCCCTGCTCAAGGCCCATGGGCTCGAGCCGCGCAACGCCAACCACCTGGTCAACGCGGCCGCCATGGCCACGTCGGTCGGGCTCCCCAACGAGGCGATCGCGATGCTCGACGCCGCCCAGACCCTCGACCTGCGCCGCCCGGCGATGGGCATCTCGCAGCGCGCGATCTCGCTCACCGTGCGCGGCCAGGCGCTGACGATGACCGGGCGCGAGTCGGCGGCCCGTGGCTACTTCCTCGCGGCCCGTGCCGCCTCGCCCCTGCTCAGCGAGGCCGACACCGGCCTCGCCACCCTCGAGGCGTGCGAGGACGAGGACATCAAAGCCGCGCGCTTCCTGCGCAAGAGCCGCACGCGCACCCAGACCCCGACCCGCCCCGACGAGGAGAACCCGCCGCCGTCGGTGGGCATCGACCTCTCGCAGGGCACCCCGTCCAGCATGCGCCAGCTGCCGCTCGCGGAGACCCCGCGCCAGGCCGTCGTCATGGAGGACGTGTACGACGGCATCCAGGCCGGCTTCGCGGCCGAGCTCGACGCCATCCAGGCCGAGGAGCAGCAGCTCCAGGACCACCTGCGGGCGACCGATGAGCTGCGGACCGACGCTGAGATCCACCTGCGCGACGGGATCATCAGCCTGGTCCATGGCGCCGGCAAGCACTCGTCGGTCGAGGCGCTCCAGGACGTGATGGACGAGCGGTACGCCGACCTGCTCGCGCTGCGCGAGGAGTTCTGGGGCGGCGGCACCGGTGAGGTGCCGTACACGTACGGCACCCTGCTGGAGACCGCGTTCGCGGCCTGCTCCGGCCAGGGCTCGGGCTGCGTGGACCGCGAGATGCGGACCACCTGCGGCCCCGAGCTGGTCGGCGCCCACAACCGGTGGCGCGCCCTGATGGGACAGCTGCGGACGGCGGGCAACGCCTACTTCACGGCGCTGTCCACCCGGATGAGTGCCTACGCCTCCAACCTCGAGGACGAGGAGGCCCACCGGCTGGGGATCCTGCAGATCGAGAACATGGAGCTGGTCACCTACGCGGGCCTGGTCCAGCAGGGCCAGATCTGGACGCAGCACGTGCGGGTGCACGAGGACCACTGCGTGCCCGACCCCGAGGCCGACGCCCTGGACCCGGAGGACCCCGAGGCCGCGGCGACCAAGGGCAACTGCCCGGACGCGCTCAAGGCGACCAGCTTCGTGCTCAACCTCGGCCCGACCGTGGTCAAGGTCAACTGCGAGAAGATCTCCCAGGAGCTGGCCGGTGAGGTGCTGCCGCTGCTCCAGGCGTTCGTCGAGGTGACCTACGACTTCCGGGCCGGGACGGTCACGGTCGTGGCCGGGGCCAAGGGCACCGGCAAGCTGGGCGGCGTCGTCGAGAACGGCTTCAAGTCCGGGGTCTACGTCACCGCCGGCACCGACGGGTCCCTCAAGGACGCCGGCTGGCGGGTCGGTCCGTCCACCACGGTCGGCACGGGTCCGCTCGAGGTGGAGGCGATCAACCAGGAGATCGACATCTCGTTCGTGTCCGGGCTCCGCGGGGCCAACTGAGAGGAACCGGTCGATTGACAGAAGTGGTCATGTGTCTCACGCTCGACACATGACCACTTCTGTGTCGCTTTCGCCCCGGGCCTCCTACCAGCCGGGTTCGGCCGACACCTGGGCCGACCCGTGGGCGTCGTACGCCGCCCTGCGCGACCACGACCCGGTGCACCACGTCGTCCCGCCGGGGCACCCCGAGCGCGACTACTACGTGCTGTCGCGGCACGTCGACGTGATGGCCGCGGCCGTCGACACCGAGACCTGGAGCAGCGCCCGAGGCCTGTCCGTGGAGTACGGCGAGCTGGAGCGGATCGGGCTGGCGGACAACCCGCCGATGGTGATGCAGGACCCGCCCGTGCACACGGAGTTCCGCCGGCTGGTGTCGCGGGGTTTCACGCCCCGGCAGGTCGCGACCGTCGAGCCGGCGGTCCGTGCGTTCGTGCGCGAGCGGCTCGGCCGGCTGGTCGCCGCGGGTGAGGGCGACATCGTGGCCGAGCTGTTCAAGCCGCTGCCGAGCATGGTGGTCGCCTTCTACCTCGGCGTGCCCGACGAGGACCGCGACCGCTTCGACGCCTGGACCGACGCGATCGTCTCGGCGGGTGCGGGCCCGGGGCTGCACGGCGTCGACGCGGTGGCCGAGATGCTCGGCTACTTCACGGAGCTGATCGAGCGGCGGCGCCGAGAGCCGGGCGACGACACCGTCTCGCACCTGGTCGCCGCCGGTGTCGGTGACGACGACCGCGGCCTGCTCTCGATCCTGGCCTACGTGTTCACGATGGTCACCGGCGGCAACGACACCACGACCGGCATGCTCGGTGGCGCCGTCCAGCTGCTGCACGAGCGGCCCGACCAGCGCGCCGTGCTCGTCGACGACCCGGCCGCGATCGGTGCCGCGGTCGAGGAGCTGCTGCGGCTCACCTCGCCGGTTCAGGGCCTGGCCCGCACCGCCACCCGCGACGTCGAGCTGCACGGTGTGACCGTTCCGGCCGGGCGCAAGGCGCTGCTGCTCTACGGCGCCGCCAACCGCGACCCGCGGCGCTACGGCGCCGACGCCGGCGAGCTCGACGTACGGCGCAACCCCGCGCAGATCCTGACGTTCAGCCAGGGCTCGCACTTCTGCCTCGGCGCCAACGCCGCGCGGATGCAGGCCCGGGTGGCGCTCGAGGAGCTGCTCGCGAGCTGCCCGGACTTCGCGGTGGACCCGGCCGGCGTCACCTGGGCGCCGGGTCCCTACGTACGGCGCCCCACGTCGGTGCCGTTCCGGGTGCGCGCGTGACCGGTTGGATCGGCGACGAGCGCGCCCAGCTCGCCGCCGAGAAGATCCTCGACGCGGCCGCCGGGCTGTTCGTCGAGCGCGGTGTGGGCAGTGTCGGCATGGGCGAGATCGCCGCCGCCGCAGGCTGCTCGCGCGCGACGCTCTACCGCTACTTCGCCGACCGCGGCCAGCTCCACATGGCCTTCGTGCACCGCGAGGCCGTCCGGGTCGGCCAGCAGGTCGCCGCCGAGGTGCGCGCCGCCGGGGTGGTCGACCCCGCCGAGGCGGTGACGCTCGCCGTGCTGGGCGCCGTACGCCGGGTGCGCGAGTCGCCGGCGCTGGCGGCGTGGTTCCGCCAGGA
>JBAZRQ010000156.1:0-5629 GCA_041662925.1 Nocardioides sp.
GAGGGCCCCCGGTACGGGCGGTACGGGCGGAACGTACGGCGGCGGGGGTGGCGGCAGCGGAGGCAGCGGCGGCAGCACCGGACCGCCGTCGTCGTCCCAGACCGGGCTCGGGTCGGGGGGCACCTCGGAGAGGCCGAGGCTGTCGGACTCGTCGGTGTCATCTGCGACGGCGTCCTCCTCGACCGGCGGCACGGGCGCGGGCGGCACGGGCGCGGGCGGCACCTCGGCGGGCGGGCTGAACGGCGGGAGGTCGATCCGGGCGACCCGCACCAGGCCACCGCGGATGAGGTGGTCGGGACCCTCGATCCCGTCACCGACCTCGACGCTGAGCGCGGTCACGCGGTCGAGGGTGCGTTCGACCCACGTCGTGACCGTCGACCCGTCGAGCTCGACCGTCTCGGCCTCGGTGGTGAGCGTCGCGCGGACGCCGGCGCCGCGGACGATCACCTTGGTCGGGCCTTCTCCGGTCCCGATCAGGACGAACGCGGGCAGCACGCTGAGGCCCGGCGCCAGTACCCAGTCGAGGGTCTCGTCGAAACCGGCACCGCCGTCGACGAGGTCCCAGAGCTGGGCGGCACGCGCCTTCTCGCTGCCGGGGAGAAGCAGGGTCGTGGCGGCCCCGAAGATCGCCAGCCAGTCGCCGGGCCGGTAGGACCACACGCTGTCGTCTGTCACGGCAGGGGTCATGGCAGGGCTCCCAACTTCTCCTCGAGACTCACCCGCTGGCGCTCTGAGTCGTACGGCGTCTCGGCGACCAATCCCACCACATCCACGACCACTGCGGTGGCGTTGTCCTTCCCGCCCGCGGCGACGGCGGCGGCGACCATCTGGTCGGCGGCGTCCCGCGGATCGTCGGTGGAGCCCAGGATCTGCTCGATCCGCTGGTCGTCGATCATGCCGCTGACCCCGTCGGAGCACAGCACCAGGCGCTCGGCCGCCGACAGCGGGAGCACGAAGTAGTCGGCCTCGGTGCTGCCCGAGCCGCCGAGCGCGCGGGTGATCACGTGCCGCTCGGGGTGGACCGCGGCCGCCGACTCGGTGATCGCGCCGGACTCCACCAGCTCCTGCACGAGGCTGTGGTCGACGCTGACCTGCTCCAGCGCGCCGTGGTTGTAGCGGTAGACCCGGGAGTCGCCGAGGTTGGCGAGCAGCCACTTCGGCTCGCCCGACTGCTCGATCAGCAGCGCGACGACGGCGGTGGTGCCCGCGTGGAAGTCGGGGGCGCCCCGGGCGCGCTGGGAGGCGTCGTACTCGGCGATCCGGACCTGGCACCCGACGAACGTCTCGGCGATGACCGCGGCACCCCGGGCCGGGTCGTAGCCGTGGTCGGCGAGCCGGCCGAACTCCTCCACGACGATCGCCGAGGCGACGTCGCCGCGGTCGTGGCCGCCCATGCCGTCGGCGACGACGAAGACCGGTGGGGCCACCAGGAAGGCGTCCTCGTTGACCTCGCGGACCAGGCCGACGTCGGTGGCGGCACCGTGGTGCAGCTCCACGCCCGTCATCCGGGGCCGCCGGGGCTGGGGCGGGCCGATAGCGTGGGAAGGATGGGGAGGACTAGTGGGTTCCGCTCGCTCGCCGACCAGCTGCGCAGCTGGCCGGACGAGCGTCTGTCGCGCCTGCTGTCCGAACGTCCGGATCTGGCCACTCCCGCCCCTCATGACTTCGGTCAGCTCGCGTCGCGAGCTGCTGTGCGTACGTCGGTCGTCCGCGCCCTCGACAACCTGACGCGCCTCGAGCTCTGTGTCCTTGATGCCCTCGTGGTCAGTGGTCAAACCACAGCCGCCGAACTCTGCACATCTGTGCAGGCCGAGGGCCCATCCGTCAAGGCCGCGCTGGAGCGGCTCGTCGACCTGGCGCTGGTCTGGGAGTCGACCTCGGGGCTGCGCCCGCTCACCGGGGTGGCCGAGGGGATGACCGGCGGCCCGGACGCCGGGGTCAGCGGTCTGCAGCCGCGCAGCGCCGACCCGCTCACCCCCGACCAGGTCGCGAGCCGGCTGGCCGAGCTGTCCCCCGCGGCACGCGGCCTGCTCGAGCACGTCCTCGAGCAGGGCGGGCAGGCCACGACCGCCTCCGCGCGGCACACCGTGCTGCCCGGCGAGGCCGCCAACCCCGCCGAGGAGCTGTTGTCGCGGCGGCTGTTGGTGCCCCGCGGTGGCGGCTCGGTGGTGCTGCCCGGCGAGGTCGGGCTGGTGCTGCGCGGCGGCCGGACCACCACCGCACCGGTCGACGTACCCCCGGCCCTGGCGACGACGCCGCGCGGCCCCGAGCTGGTCGACCGGGTCGCCGCCGGGGCGGCGTTCGAGCTGGTCCGCCGCCTCGAGCTGCTGCTCGACCACTGGGGCACCCACCCCTCGTCAGCGCTGCGCAGCGGCGGCCTCGGCGTCCGTGAGCTGAAGGCCGCGGCGCTCTTCCTCCACGTCGACGAGCCAGCGGCGGCGCTGATCGTCGAGACCGCGTCGGCGGCGGGGCTGCTGGCCTCGCGGGCCGACGCCGACGGCAACCCGGTGTGGGTGCCGACCGACGTCTTCGACGGCTGGGTCGCCAAGGACCTGCCCCAGCGTTGGGCCCTGGTGGCCCGCGCGTGGCTCGAGAGCCCCCGGCTGCCCGGCCTGGTCGGCAGCCGCGACCCCGCCGGCAAGCCGTGGAACGCCCTCACGCCCGAGCTCTCCTCGCGCTCGATGGCCGAGACCAGGCTGATGACGCTGCGCGTCCTCGAGGAGCTGCCCCCGGGCGAGGTGCTCGCCGCCGGCACCGGGCTGCCGTCGCTGGTGACACGACTCGCGTGGCTGCGCCCCCGCCGCCCCCGGTCACGCGCCGACCAGGCCGCGTGGACGCTCGAGGAGGCCGCGGCACTCGGGCTCACGGGGCTCGGCGGCCTGGCGTCGTACGCCCGGCTGCTGCTCGACGGTGACGACCCCGGCGATGCGCTGGGGGTGCTGCTGCCCGAGCCGGTCGACCACGTGCTGGTCCAGGCCGACCTCACCGCGGTCGCGCCCGGCCCGCTCGAGACCTGGCTGGCGCGCAAGCTGCAGCTGGTCGCCGACGTGGAGTCGCGTGGCGGGGCGACGGTCTACCGCTTCACGCCGCAGTCCGTACGACGTGCGCTCGACGTGGGCTGGACGGCGGCCGAGGTCCACGAGTTCCTCGGGACGGTCTCGCGCACCCCGGTGCCCCAGCCGCTCACCTACCTCGTCGACGACACGGTGCGCACGTTCGGGGCGGTCCGGGTCGGCCACGCCGAGTCGTTCCTGCGCTCCGACGACGAGACGGCCCTGACCGAGCTGCTGCACCACCCCAAGGCCGGCAGCCTCGGGCTGCGCCGGCTCGCGCCGACCGTGCTGATCAGCGACACCCCGATCGAGGTGCTGCTCCCCCGGCTGCGCGACCTCGGCGCCGCGCCGGTGGTCGAGGCGGCCGACGGGTCGGTCCGGGTGACCCGTCCCGACCAGCTACGCGCACGCACGCCCCGGGTCCGCAGGGCCTCGGTGACCAGCGCCCACGAGACCGCCCGGGTGGCGGCGGTGATCACCGCCGTACGCGCCGGCGACCGGGCGGCGGCCTCGCGGCCGGGCGGTTCGGCCACCTTGTCCCCGAGCGGCTCGCTGGCCGCCCTGCGCGAGGCGATCGAGATCGGCGGGGCGGTGCTGATCAGCTACGTCGACAACCACGGGAGCGCCTCCGACCGGATCGTCGACCCGCTCTCGGTGGAGGGCGGGCAGCTCACCGCGCGCGACCACCGCTCCGACGACGTACGCACCTTTGCCGTCCACCGGATCACCTCGGTCAAACCGCTGGACCTGCCTTCGTAGACTGGTGGCGTGGACTTCATCCGGTATGCCGAGCGATCGGCCGGTCTCCTCAACACGGAGCTGGTCGACGTCGACGCGCTGGTGGGCCACCTCGAGGGTCGCGAGTGGCTGCACTCGCAGTGCACCGAACGCGACTGCCAGCAGCTGCGGCGCTTCCAGCGTGAGCTGCGGCCGGTGTTCGAGGCCTCGTCGGTCGACGACCACCGCGGCGTCATCGACGGGCTCAACGAGCTGATGGTCCGCCACCCGATCACGCCGCGGATCTCCGCCCACGACCCCGGCGACCTCCACCTCCACGTCGCCACCAAGGCCGCGTCGGTCGCCGAGCTCCTGATCGGTGAGGCCCTGCTCGGCCTGGCCACCCTGGTGTGCGACCTCGGCCCCACCCGCCTCGGCGTGTGCACAGCGACCCCGTGCGCCAACGTCTTCGTCGACACCTCCCCCAACCAGTCGCGCCGCTACTGCTCCGACCGCTGCTCCTCGCGCGCCAACGTCGCTGCCTACCGCGCCCGCCAACGCGCCGTCACCATCGCTGCCTCCGCCTGAGCGCGTGGAGGACTTCGTCCTCCATTGGGAGTACTCGCTGCGCTCGTACTCCCGTCTTGCACTACCCGTAGGCTCACAAGGTGAATGACGGCCCCCTCATCGTCCAGTCGGACAAGACCCTCCTGCTCGAGATCGACCACGAGCAGGCGGTGGCATGCCGTCGGGCCATCGCGCCGTTCGCGGAGCTGGAGCGGTCCCCCGAACACATCCACACCTACCGGCTGACGCCACTCGGGCTGTGGAACGCACGCGCGGCCGGGCACGACGCCGAGCAGGTGATCGACACGCTGCTCGCGTTCAGCCGGTACGCCGTGCCGCACGCGCTGCTGGTCGACGTCGCCGAGACGATGGCGCGCTACGGCCGGCTCCGGCTGGAGAAGCACCCGGTCCACGGGCTGGTGCTCGCCTCCAACGACCGCCCCGTGCTCGAGGAGGTGCTGCGCGCCAAGAAGATCGCCGGCATGCTCGGCAACCGCGTCGACGACGACACGGTGCTCGTGCACGCCTCCGAGCGCGGCAACCTCAAGCAGGCGCTGCTCAAGCTCGGCTGGCCGGCCGAGGACTTCGCCGGCTACGTCGACGGCGAGGCCCACCCGATCAGCCTGGACGAGACCGAGTGGCACCTGCGCGACTACCAGCGCGACGCCGCCGAGTCCTTCTGGCACGGCGGGTCCGGGGTCGTCGTGCTCCCCTGCGGCGCCGGCAAGACCCTGGTCGGGGCCGCCGCGATGGCGCACGCCCAGGCCACGACGCTGATCCTGGTCACCAACACCGTGAGCGCGCGGCAGTGGAAGGACGAGCTGGTCCGACGCACGAGCCTGACCGAGGACGAGATCGGCGAGTACTCCGGCGCCGTCAAGGAGATCCGGCCCGTCACGATCGCGACGTACCAGGTGATGACGACCCGCCGGAAGGGCGTCTACTCCCACCTCGAGCTCCTGGACGCCCGCGACTGGGGCCTGATCGTCTACGACGAGGTCCACCTGCTGCCGGCGCCGATCTTCCGGATGACCGCCAACCTCCAGGCCCGCCGGCGGATCGGCCTCACCGCGACCCTGGTGCGCGAGGACGGCCGCGAGGGCGACGTGTTCTCGCTGATCGGTCCCAAGCGGTACGACGCCCCGTGGAAGGACATCGAGGCCCAGGGCTGGATCGCCCCGGCCGACTGTGTCGAGGTGCGGGTCACGCTGCCGACCAACGAGCGGATCGTCTACGCCACCGCCGAGCCCGAGGAGCGCTACCGGCTGGCGTCGTGCACCCACCACAAGGTG
>JBAZRQ010000157.1:0-5560 GCA_041662925.1 Nocardioides sp.
ATCCGTGTACCCTCCGTGCTCGGCACCGCCACGGCACTGCCGTTCGCGGACGGCTCGTTCGACGTGGTGTTCTGCTCGTTCGGGGCGCTGCAGTTCGTCAGCGACATCGAGCTGGCGGTCACCGAGACCGCGCGCGTGCTGCGCCCGGGCGGGCGCTTCGGGTTCTCGATCACCCACCCGACCCGCTGGATGTTCCCCGACGACCCGACCGAGGCCGGTCTCGTGGCAAGCCAGTCCTACTGGGACCGCACGCCGTACGTCGAGGTCGACGACGCCACCGGCCAGGTGGCCTACGTCGAGCACCACCGGACACTGGGCGACTGGGTCGCGCTGCTCACGGGCGCAGGGTTCGCGATCACCACGCTGCTCGAGCCGGAGTGGCCGGAGGGGCACGACCGCCTGTGGGGCGGCTGGTCAGCGGTCCGCGGACGACTCACCCCTGGAACAGCAATCGTCGGCGCCGACCTGCTGGTCGGCGCCGACGACTGAAGGCTGCTGCTACGCGTCGCGTCGAGCGCCGGAGCGGCGGCTGCCCAGCAGGAGCAGGAGCGCCGCGAGCAGCGCGATCACTCCGGCGCTGAGCGCCACGATCGGGACCGTGGTGGTGATCAGCGTCAGTCGACCGCGGTTGTCGTCGGCCTCGGAGGCGCTCTCCTTGACCTCGTCCTCGGTGTAGGCGACCTTGAGGTCGAGCACCGGGTCGCCGCTCGCAAGGTAGCGCTGCTGGTCCTGGGTCTGCCTGAGGAACGACCCGGTCATCGGGTCGACCGCGATCTCGATCGCGTTGTCGTAGGTGCCGGGGACGCCCTCGGCGATCTCGACCACCGCGTCCTTGATGTCGACCTTGTAGACGTAGGCCTCGATGCCCTCGATCTCCTCCGTGCGGTCGTAGACGGCCGGCTGCGCAGTGGCGGTGAGGCCGTCCCAGTACTCGTAGTCGCGCTTCTCCGCGTCGAAGGGCCACTTGTTCACGAGCCCCTCGTGCGGCTCCGTGTCGGCCCCGATGTACTTCTCGTCGTTCACGGCGACCGCGGTGTAGCGGTCGGTCGCGAAGACGTCCGTGCTGGCGCTGACGAGACGGGGGTCGTCACCGTCGACGCAGTCCGGCGCGTCGTCGATGTCGATCACGACGCACGACGTGTTACCGAATACTGCCACCTCGTCGTCGGAGGCCTCCGAGTCGGACTTGGTGATGCTCTGCACCTTGACGGGGTTCTCCTCCAGCTCACCGGTCTCGAGGTTGAGCTTCGAGACCGTGCCTTCGAGACTCGTCACGCTGTTGACGTCCAGCGGCGTCCTCTTCACCTGGCCCGGCGCCCACGTCAGGCACAACACGCCCACCACGATCAGAAAGGCGCCAAGGCCCAGCAGTATGGGGCCAAGAAGTTTACGCACGGGGTTCCCTCCCAAGGAATCGAACAATCGCCGCACAGTAACGCATGCCACACCCGCGGCGCCCCGTTTCAGTTCAGGAGTTAGACACGTTTCCAAATTGTTGCGAGGCGACCAGATCAGCGCCCCGCCAGCCCTGTGGGATAGTCCCCGCGTGACGTCGCCCCGTGCCCCCGGCCACGCGCTGGTGCAGGCCGTGCGCCCGCGGCAGTGGACCAAGAACCTGGTTGTCCTCGCGGCCCCCGCGTTCGCCGGCGAGCTGGACAACCTGGACGCGGTGGGCCGGACGCTGTTCACGGTCGTGCTGTTCACGATGGCGGCCTCGGCGGCGTACCTCGTCAACGACGTGCTCGACGTCGTCGAGGACCGCGCGCACCCGACGAAGCGGCTCCGACCGGTGGCCGCGGGACGCCTCGCACCCCGGACGGCGATCGCCGTGGGCGTGGTCCTCATGGTCCTCGCGACGGGTCTCTCGTTCCTCCTCGCGTGGCAGCTGGCCGCCGTGATCGGGTCCTACTGCCTGGTCAACGTCGCCTACTCCCTCGTCCTGAAGGACGAGCCGGTGCTCGACATCGCCGTGATCGCGCTCGGCTTCCTCCTGCGCGCGGTGGCCGGTGGCGTCGCCTGCGACATCAACCTCTCCCAGTGGTTCCTGCTCATCGCGTCATTCGGCTCGCTCTTCATGGCGGCTGGCAAGCGGTACGCCGAGATCCACCTGGAGGTCGAGGGGGCCGAGGTCACCCGGCCGTCGCTGAGCAAGTACTCGGCCACCTACCTGCGGTTCGTGTGGTCGACCTCGGCCGCGTTGCTGATCATGTCCTACTGCCTCTGGGCCTTCGAGATCTCCGTGCCCGGCCCGGTCCCGTGGACCGAGCTGTCCATGGTGCCGTTCGTGCTGGCGGTGCTGCGCTACGCGGTCGACGTCGATGCCGGCGTCGCCGGTGAGCCCGAGGAGATCGCTCTCTCCGACCGGGTGCTGCAGTCCTTCGCGCTCGTCTGGGTCGCGATGATCGTCCTCGCGATCTACGGCTGAGCCGAGGCGCTCACCGCAGCAGCCGCTTGGCGACGCCGAGCACGCCCTGGCGCACCAGGCTGCGGTGCGCGGACCCCCCGGAGGTGGTCAGTTCCGCACGATGCGCGAGGAACCAGTCGTAGGACTCCCGGAAGGACTCGTCGGTGGTGTGGGCGGCCCGCCACCCCAGCTCCTGCTGTGCGGGAGCCAGGTCGAACCACATCGACCGCGAGTACATGATCCAGTGGTAGGCACCGAACGGCGTCAGCCCCAGTCGGGCGGTGGCCTGCATCGCGGCCGCCGTGGCACCGACGGGGAGGCTGACGACCCGCGCACCGGTGCCGGCGTACTCGCACAGGTTCGCGACGGTCTCACGCATCGTCCCGAACTGCTCGGCGCCGATGTTGTACGTCGCCGGGCCCGGCCGGGCGCCCGCCCGGATGCACGCGTCGGCGAGGTCGCGCGCGTGGACGAACTGGTAGCGGTTCGACCCGTCCCCGAGCACCGGCACTGCGGCACCGTCGGCGATCCAGTCGAACAAGATGCCGAAGATGCCCAGCCGGCCCAGACCCAGGATCGTCCTCGGCCGCACGATGGTCACGTCCAGGCCACGGGACACCGCCGCCTGGCACAGCAGCTCGCCTTCGTACTTGGCACGGCCGTAGGCCTCCGCGGGCCGGGGCACGGTCTCCCGGGTGACCGGGTTGGCGGCGGGCACCCCGAAAACCGCACTGGACGAGGTGTGCACGACCTTGCGCACCCCCGCGTCCTCACAGGCGCGCAGCAGCGTCTCGGTGCCGCCCACGTTGACCGAGTCGAAGAGCTCCTTGTCGCGGGCCAACGGCACCTGGGCCACGTTGTGGAAGACCGCGCCGACGCCGTCGAGGGCCCGGCGTACGTCGACCGCGGAGCGGATGTCGCCGGCGACGAAGTCGACGTCGGCCGGCCGGTCGTCGGCGTCGTGGAGGTCCAGGACCCGGACCCGCCGGCCCCGAGCACGCAGCTCAGCCACCAGGAGCGAGCCGAAGTAGCCGCTGCCGCCGGTCACCAGTGCCAAGTCGTTCACGGGGTCGTCCACGGGGTCGTCCACGGGGTCGTCCACGGGGTCCACCACCTCAGATCTCGTAGCCCTGGTCGAGGCACCAACGCACCGATCGGCGCATGCCCTCCAGCAGCGCGACCTCGGGCCGGTATCCCAGGACGTCCCGGGTCCGGCTCACGTCGCACGCGATCGTCTCCCCCATCTCCCCCAGCACGTGCATCTGCTGGTGGTAGATCCCCCGGGCCTGCAGGCGGGCGTCCACCTGCTTGGCCACGCGACCGGCCAGGGCCGGCAGCCGGACCTGGCGCCCGCTCACCGCCAGGCCCTCTTCGCCGAGCGCCTGCTTGACGGTCGCGACGATGTCGGTGAGCGGGTACGCCCGCTCATCGGCCACCCAGAACGCCTGGCCGGCCGCGGCGCCCACCCGCTCGGCGAGGGCCACCCCCTGGACCAGGTTGTCGACGTAGACCATCGAGCGCCGCTGCGTGCCGTCGCCGATGACCGGAAACCGTCCGGTACGGACGAGGCGGAAGAAAAGGGTCTGCCGCACGGGCTGGCGGGGCCCGTAGAACCACGGCGGCCGGACCACCACGGTCTCGAGGCCGTGGGGGTCGTTCGCGGCGAGCACCAGGTGCTCCGCGAGCATCTTGGAGCGGCCGTAGCCGAGGTAGGGGTCGTACGGCTCGTCGTGGCGGAAGACGTCGGTCGGGGTGGCGTTGAAGCCGAACGGCGAGTTGGAGGAGACGTGCACCAGCCGTCGGGCACCCGCCCGCACCGCGGCGTCGACCACGGCCGCCGCGCCGCCGCGGTTGACGCGGTCGAAGTCAGCGACCCGCGCTGGATGGATGACCCCGGCCGCGTGCACCACTGACGCACCCTCGGCGCCCGCGAGCAGCCGCGCCAGGGTGGCGGCGTCGGTGATGTCACCGACGTGGACCCGGGCACGCGGCAGCGCCTCGAGCACCGGGCCGACGTCCGCGGGAGTCGGCACCAGCACCCGCACCTCCCCGTCGCGCCGGACCGGGCCGGTGCCGGGACGGGCCTCGGCGATGGCGCTCAGGAACGAGCGGCCGAACCAGCCGCTGCCGCCGGTCACGACCGTGGTCGTCGGCTCGTCGTTCCAGGACGTCTCGTCGCTCATGTCGGCACCCCTCCGGCGAGGAACCGCGCGACGTTGCGGTGCGCCACGCCCATGAGCGTGCCCTGAGGGTTGACTCCGGGCGCCCAGGGCAGCAGCGAGGCGTCGTTGACCCACAGGTTCTCGGCGCCGAACACCCGCCCGAACGAGTCGGCGCCCGCCACGCGCTGGTCCTCCCCCATGGGCACCGTCCCCGTCAGGTGCACCGTCATCACGCTGGCGCGGCGCAGGGCGAAGCGGTCGAGGCTCTCGGCGGCCGAGAGCCGGTCGGTCACGACCGGCGCGCCCGACATCGACGGGTAGACCTTGCGCGCTCCGGCGGCCAGCAGGAGGTGGGTCAGTCGGCCCAGGCCGCTGCGCAGCCGCTGCCCGTCGGCGGCCGTCAGCCGGTAGGTGACCACGGGGTCGCGGAACCCGGGCACCGCGACGACGCGGCCTCGTCCCACGCTCTGCACAGCCGCGTAGTAGACGCCCTGGTGCTGCCACCGGTCGAGGGCGCCCCCGAACTTCGGCCAGTTCTCGGCCAGCGACAGCGCGAGCAGCGCTGGGCGGCTCGCCGAGCCACCCAGGCTCAGCCACGAGCCGAACTCCTTGACCTGGTAGGTCGCCAGGTCGTCGTCGAGGTTGATCTCGTCCTCCATCTCGGCCACCGCTTTGACGGTGGGGTGCACCGACAGGTTGCTGCCGATGTTGTGCCTCCAGCCGCTGCGCTGGAGCAGGGCCGGGGTCTGGACGGCACCGGCGCAGACGAACACCTGGTCCGCGTCGAGACGCTCCTCGCGAGCAGCACTCCCCTCGCCTCGCACGAGGTCGACGCCGGTGGCTCGCACCCCGTCCCGACGTACGCGAACGACCCGGGCCCCGGACACGACCTCGGCACCGGCCGCCGCGGCGGCCGGCAGGTAGGTGCGCGTCATGGTCTGCCGCTCGGCACGCGGCCGACCGTCCTGGTCCGGTAGCGCACCCAGCGCGGGAC